>JASFHJ010000133.1:0-4872 GCA_050123255.1 Dehalococcoidia bacterium | reverse complement strand
CCCAAGGCTCTCCCGCACATGAGAGACCGCTTGCCGCTTAACCTCGGGCGTTAAAAGTTTTTTGAGAGTAATTCCTTCAGTGCCAGATTATCCAGGGCCTGGTCGGCTACAATCTGTTTGAGACGCCGGTTTTCCGCTTCCAGGGATTTCAGCCGCTTGAGGTCGCTGACCGTCATCCCGGCGTACTTTGCTTTCCAGTTGTAGTAGGTGGCGTCGCTCATCCCGTACTTGCGGCAGAGATCAGCGACCCTGGCGCCGGCTTCACCTTCCTTGAGCACGGCAATAATCTGTTCCTCGGTGTACTGTCTGGCTTTCATGAGTCCTCCTGGTTTCTTTATTATACCGGAAGACTCTAAGTCATGGTGTAGCTGTTTTTGGGGGAAAGGTCAACGTGTAAATATTAGCGGTCGTTTTTATCCAAGTTAACAATTAGTCATAAAGAAACATACCAAAAAACAGTTAAATCATCATGCCCATCCAATTGGTGAGAATATTACTGAAAATACGCATCACAATGTATTGATGCTCCTGTGGTGCTATAATTGCTTTGTACTATGTCTGCTGAATTAGATCACCATATATCAAACGTGGAAGATAATATTCACGGTGCGAAAACGATCCGGGAACCGGCGCGGGACATCCAAATTTTTGAAGAGGCTGATGTCGTCGTTGTGGGAGGTGGACCGGCCGGTATTGCGGCGGCAGTAGCATCAGCCAAGAATGGCGCCCGGGTCATTCTCCTTGAAAGGTATGGGCACCTCGGCGGTCTGGCCTCCGGCGGGCTGGTAACCCTTATTATGCCGATGAGTGACGGTACGAATAAACCGCAGATAGCCGGTATTTGCCAGGAGGTTATCGACCGGCTGGATGCCTTCGGCGCTGCTCTGCATCCCCGCATGGAAGACCTTGGTTCCTGTAAAGCTGAACTGGTCGACTATTGGAGAACTTATTCTTTTTGCGTTATCGACGGCAAGATAAGATTAAGCGTCTTTATGGACCCGGAGATTTTAAAGTGCATCCTGAACGACATGGCAGAGGAAGCCAGCGTAAAGCTTTTACTCCATTCTCTATTCGTTAATGCGCTCGTGGATGATGATACCGTTAAAGGTGTTGTCTTTGAAAGTAAATCAGGCCGGCAGGCATTGCTGGGTAAGGTTGTTATCGATACCACCGGAGATGGAGATGTCTATACCTTGGCCGGTGCCCCGTTCGACAGCATGATGAACCCGGATGACAGGTCTTCAAGGCTGGCGTTTGTCTTCCGCATCGGTAACATCGATCCGGAGAAATACTTCGGTTTTAGAAAAAGCAGTCCGCAGACTCACGACGAACTGTTGAAAGAACTGGAAAACCTGAGGGGATTCACGATGTTTATCCGCACCTCACGTGAAGACGTGATATGGGTCAATAACAATGTCCCGCACCTGAACGGCTTAAGTGTAGAGGACCTCACCCAGCTGGAAGTAGACGGCCGCCATCGAATGCGCATTACCCATGATTTTTTAAAAAAACAAATGCCCGGCTTTGAAAACAGCTTTATAATCGATACTGCTTCACAGATCGGTGTACGCTGTAGCCGCCGGCTTATCGGTGAATATGTTGTAACCGCGCCGGAGATTCGTTCCGGGGTCGTCTTCCCCGACACGATTATGATGGGCCCGGATTTTCGGCATGATTTTTCTCCCGACTATCCTCACTGGCATGTTCCCTACCGTGCGCTGGTGCCGCGAAAAGTAAAAAACTTGCTGGCAGCCGGACGGTGTATTTCCACCGATATTGTCGCTAACGACCTTCTGGCTCCGATACAATATTGTTTCGCTACAGGACAGGCAGCGGGCACAGCGGCGGCCATTGCCGTGAAAGATAAGGTAGATACAGCGCAGGTGGACATCAAGAAGCTTCAAAAGCGTCTCAGCGAGCAGAAGGTACCGCTTCCAGACGAGATTACGAAAAATTGGAAATAAAACAGGAGGGACCTGATGAACAGGGTTAAACTGGATACCGGCTATATTACGGGTACCGGAGTGAGTCAAGCCGGTCGGGAAGTCTACCTGTATAAAGGTATTCCCTATGCCGCCCCTCCCACTGGAGAACTACGCTGGAAACCAACACAGCCGGCGGTGCCATGGTCAGGTGTTCGGGAATGTACTGAATTCAGTATTCAAGCAGCCCAGTACCCGGACCCTAATTCACCCGAGGCATTGAAAAAAGTGCCATCGAGTGAAGATTGCCTTTACCTTAACGTCCTGACACCGACCGAAAATACTGCTGGCAAATTGCCGGTAATGGTCTGGCTCCACGGCGGCGGCCTCAGATACGGAAACGGTAACTCTTCTTTATGCAACAACCTCGGACTGCCGCTCCACGGCGTTGTTCAGGTGAATATAAATCATAGGTTAGGGGTAATGGGTTTATTAGCACATCCTCTTCTCACTGATGAATCTCAACAACACGTTTCAGGCAATTATATGTTCCTTGACATGATTGCTGCATTGCAGTGGGTGCAGCGTAACATCTCCTCTTTCGGAGGTGACCCTAATAACGTGACAATCTTTGGTGAGTCCGGAGGTGGGTTGAAAGTTGCTACTCTGATGGCATCACCGCTGGCAAACGGGTTGTTCCAGCGTGCTATCGTGGAAAGCGGCGGACGTTACTTCGATACGATACCGCTAAATGAAATGGAAGCATTCGGGGAAAAATTATTCCACAAACTCGGTGTCGATAAAGAAAGCGATCCCCTAGACGCAGTGCGCCACCTACCCTGTGAGACAATTATAAATACAGACCAGGAACTGAACGTTGAAATGGGTCCGGAATATATGTTTATGGGACCGTGGCAAGTGGTACACGAAGGCTGGTTTTTACTGGATACACTGGTTAATATGTTCCAGACAGGCCGGAGGAATCAGGTCCCCTACCTTATAGTAGCTAACAAAGGAGAATTGACCGGTCCCGGCATGCTTATTGCCGATATGATGATCAAGGACTACTTAAGGCTGTTAACCGGCCCGAGTACCGATAACTCACGGGGATATGCGGCGCTCTTCGACCAGGTACCAGAAGGCTGGAGACGCGATGGCTGCGTGGCAGCCCATGCCATGGAACTGCATTACGTTTTCGGTGCTCTTGATGATGTCGAGGCCTGGGCCGGTCATTTTGGGGGATACTCGGCTTCCGGAGCAAAATCCCAAGTGCCCATGATATCCGATTCCGACCGGGCAGTAGCCGAAAATATCATGACGATATGGACCAATTTTGCCAGAACAGGTAATCCCGGCGTGAAAGGACTCATTGAGTGGCCTGCATGGGAACAGACTACTGATAAATATCTGCTGATTACCGATCCCCTCCAGATTATGGATGGATACACCGACCTGCTGAATATAGTACCGGACACGTCTAAACAGACCATTTTTTAATGGGTAACGATTTTAATAGAAAAGCACCGGAGCCCCGGTAAGGGACGAGGTCGACTGCTTTGGCGTTTGATTATGAATATCTCTCATCGCTAAGGGAGTATAAGTGTCGAAACTCAAAGAGAACGACAATATAAAAGGTCAAATTTTCAATATCCAGCATTACTCTATTCATGATGGTCCTGGAATCCGTACCAACGTTTTCCTGAAGGGTTGTTTTCTGCGTTGTATCTGGTGTCAGAATCCTGAGTCACAGTCAGTAAAACCTGAGCTGTTTTTTATTCGGGAAAAGTGTACGTGTTGTGGTAAGTGTGTTTCAGTTTGCCCGGTGAATGCCATTCAAATCGTCGAGGGAAAATCTTATACTGATCGTGATAAATGCGATGGCTCAGGCTGGTGCACCCGGATTTGTCCTAATGAGGCGAGAAGTCTTATCGGGAAGGAGATGACTGTTCAAGAAGTATTTCAGAAGGTAAAAGGAGACGAGATATTCTATAAACGATCAAATGGAGGCATGACACTTACCGGAGGCGAACCGCTTTTTCAGCCCGATTTTTCAAGGAATATTCTTTCACTCTGCCGACAATCCAGAATTCACACTGTTATCGAAACTTGCGGGTATGCCGATTGGGAAATGTTTAAAGACGTTTTACAATATACGGATCTCGTATTATTCGACTTAAAACACATGAACTCTGAAAAACACCGGGAATATACGGGTGTTCCCAACACCCTGATTTTAAATAACGTGCGAAAAATCTATCACGAATTGAAAATCCCGATCTGGGTCAGAGTTCCCATCATACCCGGCTATAATGATTCAGCTCAAAATATCCATGCGGTTGCGGATTTTGTCGCCACTGAATTAGGCAGATCGGTACCTGTCCACTTTCTGGCTTATCACCAATTGGGAGAATCCAAGTATGAAAGATTAGGCAAGGAGGGTAAAAATATTTCTATCATTCCCCCTGCAGATGAGCATATGCTGGAAGTGCAAAAAATCGCTGCTTCTTACGGCCTGGAGACATATATCGGCGGGTAAATTTCACTAATTCATGGTTTAAGGTAAGGTTATTATTCAAAGTATATTAGTAATGACGCAAATCAAGCCTGTCCGTATCGCTAAAATGTTCATTGTTATATCGTATTTCCCGAGCTATCCGGACTTTGGAAAGAAGTAATCCGATGGTAATATAGAAATGGGCTGGATTTAAAGTTGTTATCATATATATTTCACTTATGACAGAGCGTGAGGTGGATGAAATGGAACAATTATCAGCAAAAATAATCAGGGGAGGGTTTCCCTTATGTATCGAAAAGGCGCGCCTGATCACAGAATCATATCAACAAACGGAAGGTGAGCCAGCTATTATACGGTATGCCAAAGCTTATTCACATATGCTGGAGAATATACCTGTATTAATTGATAACGATGAGCTTATTGTTGGTGAAGGGG
>JASFHJ010000132.1:0-4881 GCA_050123255.1 Dehalococcoidia bacterium | reverse complement strand
GGTTTTTCTTTGCCATGATTTCTATATCCTCAGGCGAGAGTCCGTTACGTAACAGGATAGCCATGAAAAACCTGAAACCTTCGGCTGGATACGGGTTCCAGTACTGGCCGAGATCGGTACTCATGATACAATGTTCAACACCTATCGCCCTTATCATTTCAACCCGTTCCTGTGGACTGCGATAAAATTCGGTTGGCAGGAGAGTAACGGTAGTCTGTTCGATAAACGCACCCATCCCGGCTAATTTCTTTAATTCCTCCACAGTTAAAATTATTTCCATAAATTCACCATCGGACGGATGGGTGATCACGATCTTCTCAATGTTTTTCTTCCTGGCAGATTCCACCAGAGCAAATATCTCGGCTGGAGACATGTGGCCCGTGGCTAGTACCATATCGTGTTGCTTGATAATATCCAGGATCGGATCGATCTCCGGTACCAATTTCGCGTTATCGTTCAAGATAGAGAATCCTTCACCGTCAAACTGAAGTCCCAATGCTCTCATCTTTGCTCGGGAGTTTTTCGATGAAAAGGTCGGCATCCAAGCGACCTTTACCCCGATACGGGCATGTTTTTGCAGAGCATCGATATTCAGGCCGCCAATTTCATAATCGAGGCATATGCCGCCGAATACTTTCACGTCTGGTACCAACTCCCTAACCAACACAGCCACCGAAGTGGTCGGATAACTATGATTTTTCAGCACGATGGCTTTCATTCCAACTTCAGCAGCCTGCTCAGCCGCTTGCAGACCAGTAACACGCGTATCCATTTCATCCGGACCGATGTGCAGGTGCATGTCTATTGAACCGGCAAGCAATTCGTCTAAATCAGGATTCTCCATATTTTTTATCCCTTTTCACCCGATTATGTTACATTTCAAACCAGATGATTCAATCATGCGTTTTATTTCATTTAGGGTTTCATCACGAACTAGGGGAATCCCCTCGACAAGGTATTCACGCCCCAAGGCGAGATATCTTGCCTTACCAAGATGATGCAGAGGCAAGAGATCGACCTCTATTAATGATGGCAGGTCTTTCGCAAAATCACAAAGAGCCAGAAGATTTTCTTCGGAATCGTTGTAACCCGGAATCACAGGGATTCTCAGATAGACCGGAATTCCTCTGTCTGATATAAAAGTTAGATTGTCCAGGATTAGACGGTTGGAAACCCCGGTCAATTCCATATGGGTACTATCATCCATGTGTTTCACATCCCAGAGAAAGAAATCAATGTACGGAAGCACAACTTCGATGTTTTTTCTGGAAGTGAAGCCGCATGTATCAACACCGGCACTAATTTTATTTTTTTTGAGTTCTTGAAGTAATTCTAGGAGAAAGTCCGGTCTTTGAAACGGTTCGCCACCTGATATAGTTACTCCACCGCCGGAATGTTTATAAGCGACCATGTCACGTTTCGCCACATCAAGCAGTTCTTCCACGGTATATTCCTTACCTAAGAGTCTCAGGGCTTCAGTGTAGCAGACCACTGCGCACTTACCACAATTATTACACGAGTCCCTATTTATGAATACCCATGTATTACCGGTGTTAATCGCGTTTTCAGGGCATACCGGAATACAGTCTCCGCACAGGATACATTTATCCGGATAGAAGGCAAGTTCCGCTGATTCTTTCTGTGATTCTGGGGTGGAACACCAGACACAACGTAAAGGGCATCCTTTGAAAAGAATTAACGTACGGATACCGGGACCGTTATGAATTGTCATCCGGGTGATATCAATCACCATCCGTTTTTTCACAATGTTCTCAGTTTCATCAAACGAGTCATTTTTTACCAGCGCATACATAGATGATTACCAGCCATGCTGTTCGGTTCTGTTGATAATATCCATCTGCTGGTTGGGACTCAACTCGACGAAATAAGCTACATAACTGGCTACCCGAACCAGTAAATCCCGGTGTTTTTCCGGTTCTTTCAAGGCATTACGCAGCAGTTCTGCAGAAATGATATTGAACTGAACATGGTAAAGTCCTAACTCTTCACAAGTTCTAATGAAAGCAACAAATGTCTCCAGGTCAGAATCAGTCGTAAACAGATTCGGGTTTAACCGGATGTTTATCAAACCGCCAAGCGCCCATCGATGAGTAGGTAATTTACTGAAAGACTTAACCACAGCGCTCGGGCCATGACGGTCAACACCTTGGACCGGAGAGCAAGTGTCAGCCACTGGCAAAGGAAATTTTCGCCCGTTGGGTGTAGCACCGATTAATTCTCCAAACTGGGTACTGGCAATCGCCACTAGACCGCCAGCCAGATATTTGCCTCCCCATTTTGGTATAAGATTCTTTCTGGTATTAAGCCAATCTATGAGATCTGCCCAAACGTCGGCAATCCAAATAGCCCAGCTATCGGCATAATCGTCATCATTTCCGTATTTGGAGACACCATTGATACAGAGTTGTCTTATATTTTCATACCCTTCCCAGTTTGCGTTTACTGCATCGATCAACTGGTCCCAGGTAACCTTTTTATCACGGTAAATCAGAGTATCTATCACTCCCAAAGAATCAGCTGCGTCAGCAATGCTCGCCAGCAGAAAACCGTACACAGTGTACCAGGCACCACCCCGTGTAATATCCCGTCCTCGATCAAGAGGTCCCTCGGTTAAGGCTGAACAAAAAGGAGCAGGATACCATTCACTCTGGGTTTCTTTGAAAGCCTTTTCGGCTTTTGCCATATACTCGCCCCAGTAGAATACTTGTTTACGGTAGGCTTCTTTCACCTGCTCCATAGAATCAAAATTTCTCGGGTCACCGGTTTCTAATCCAATCTGCTTACCGCAAATCGCACATTTGCCATTACTTAAAACCAGTTCTATCCACTTGGAAGCTAACGCAATTGCTTCATAGCCATTATCCATGGTGATATACGGCAAACCTATCTCCGAACACCCGGCAACTGCATACTGCCGCCAGTCTTCAACGGTCAGGTCCGGATAAGCTTTAGACGCCATTTGAATTCCTTTACAGTCACCCATGAATTTCGGGTAGCCAAGTCCAAGACGTATAAGCTCTGTCGCTTTTTTAAGGTATTTATCCGGGGTTCCTTCCCATACCCTCATGGCGAATTCCGGCTGATTCAGACGCAGTTGTTCCATGGCCTCTAAAACTAGCAAGGTTACTTTATTGCAGGCATCTTTGCCTTCTCTGGTTTGTCCGCCAATCACCATGGTTTGGGAAAGCCCCTGTCCAGTGGCCCATTGAGACCACTCGTAATTGAGTGCCCAAGCCGGCTCATTGAATTTAACCAGAAAGCATTCCAGAAGCTCCAGGGCTTGTTCACGAGTCATTTTCCCCTCATCTTCCACAGTTTTCTTGTAGAAGGGGTACAAGATCTGGTCGATGCGGCCGAGAAAATGTATGGCAAAAGTAGCATGTTCCATCCAGCCCATGGAGAACAGGGACCAGATAGATTGCAGTGCTTCCCACCAGTCTCGAGCGGGATATTCCGGTACCCGAGCACATACCTCAGCAATTCGCTCAAGTTCTTTTTTTCGGCTAGGGTTGGATTCATTGGATGCCATTTTCCGTGCATGCCCTGAATACCTCTGAAAGTATTCTGTGGCGGCATTAAGGGTGATAAGTACAGACTCGTAAAACTCTTGTCTCTGCTTCCGGTCGAAGCGGTGATACGGCCGGTCGAGTTCCACTATCTTCTCCCTGACTTCTTCCTTGATTCCATCAAGCCCTTTATAAAGTGCCTTCTCGAAGTTGAGGAACATATGACCGGCTTCCCTCGTCATTGATACGTCACCGATAATGGGAATATGTGGACATGAGGAGACTCCCGGAGCGGAATGTTCAAGAATATCAGGATCAACGTGTTTTAAATTATATTCGAAAAGAGAAAGTTCCTCACCTTTAACTGCCGGAATAATTTCTTCTCTCAACTCTCTTCTCTCATCAGGATGAATCAGAATTTTATCGTAAGGCCTCGTTGAAAAATCCTTTTCCGGATCATCCATTTCTTCAGCAATAGAAGGGATATTGGCCGTTGTGACAAAAGCGGAACGAGGTTTACTGCCTAACGTGCCTATAATGAGTTCATCATCCAGGATCACCACACTTTTATCTCTCAGGAAAGTCTCAAGAAAACGGGCTCGCTGAATTATGGATGGTTGATCTTTATGCTGCTTATAGGTCTTAATTTCAGCCCGTACGCGTTCCAGACAGATTTCGGCTTCTTTACGTACTCTTTCCCTGGCTTTCTCAACCCGCTTAGAACGGACGGGCTCAAGAACCTCCTGCCATGAACCAACATCACTCACAGACTCTTTACCATATTCAATCGCCATAATCTACCTCCCCTAGGTGATTACCTGGCTTTTTTCCTGGTGTTAATCATGTTGTTTTTTACATGGCGCCCTTAGTATAATTTTTCTCTACCAACAAGGAATGCTTCCTCAGGTGCTTCATGCGGAGTCAATCCACCAACTGTCAATCGGATATTTAACACCTACTATTATTAATTATAACACCACCTCAAGAAATTCATTATTCCTGTAATTATCCTGGCTAGCTAAATCGACAAAGTCTCTATAGAAATCCATTGTTCGCCTTTGAACCATGACAGTTCCTTCGTAGAAATTCAAAGATCCTTGGCATCCTCTAATCCATAAAGCTCTTCTCTCAGATAGCGGGCAGATAGCTTGATCTTTAATTTGTGTAACGCTGACATTTTATCGATTCTCTTACCCTTACCTAGTATTTTCACCGAAAAATCTAACTTAAATTACCCCTCTTAATTGGGGATCAAGGGCATCCCTCAAACCATCCCCAATCATATTAAAAGCATATACCACCAACATGATTGCCAGGCCCGGGGCAAACGAAAGAAGAGGATTTGATAGTAAAT
>JASFHJ010000131.1:0-4931 GCA_050123255.1 Dehalococcoidia bacterium | reverse complement strand
CGGGAAAATCGTTATTGACGAGGCGAAGAAGCAAAGAATAATCGACAAAGCCGGTCACCTCGGTGCCGGGGAAGCGAAAGAAAATTACGGGGCCTGAGCCCCGTTGACTTTCGCATCGATATGCGAAGCCTTCAGGTCTGAGGGCATCGAGATATTCACCCCGGAAGTACAGGGTATTATAGTCCAGGGAATGATGGGACTCCATTCCGGTATCGCCTTTACCGGAACCGGCAATTGCGGAGGAATTATCGGCAGCGCCTTCGTCATCGCTTATGTAGTCGGCGTAACTCCCGCCGATATAGCGAAAAATCAGCGTGCTCACGTCGCTCCGTGTATTCCCATCGTGGAAGATATCATGGATAGATTCGAGGAAACTTACGGCGCCACGGATTGTCTCAGATTACGCTATAACCGTATTCAACGGGCCTTTGACTTTCTTGACCCTGATGCCACGGTATACGAGATGCTCTTTGCCGTTTCCCAGCCGCAAAAATGCGGGGTAATGGCAGATTGTTACGGATGCGGGCGCGACCAGGGGATGCCTTCGGTAGGTGCCCGTTGGGCAGCCGAGTCAATTTGCGACCTGTTAAACAAGGAGCCCGAAGAGCGTAAGATACTCCCGCCTCACTTAACGGGTCTATCGCCGGATGAGTTGATGCCCAAAGTTCAGAAAGTTGCCCAATTGATGAAAGAGCTGGGTCTGGGACGCCCCGAGGAAAAAATTTCCTGGCGGGAGTACCGAAAACTCAAGCTGAAGGGGAAAAAGGGACTTGAAGAAAGCCGGCCGTGCGGAGTAGATGCTCCCGAGAAGGAAAAATACTAGACTTTATTGTCCGGCGTAACTCTACGTTAGTTGGATATTAAATCCTGATGAGATAAAAAGATATCTACCTGTCGTAACCCCCGGCTCTCCCGTTAACCTAATAAATCCTCTTAGATTAAAGTGATACTCTCACGCGTGTCGCACTCAATCGTGGATTTCTCCAGGTACCGAATCGGCTTTCCGGAAATAACACCGCCGTTTGACAAAAATCACATGGTTTACTTTAATAAAGGGCAAAAAGGCAGAACAATCAGCAATGACCATTTCCACGAACACCCTGGGTAAAATGCTTTATTTCACCGGCTTGAACAGCGAGGAACTCGAGGTGGTGAAGGAATACATCGCGTTCGAGAAGAATATCGGAAAAGGGGAAACCCTGCTCCACGAAGATGAAGAATCGGAATACATGTACCTCATCGTTTCCGGCGCGGTCAAAGTCTTTAAACAGTCGGCCAACGGCAAAGAACAGATACTAAACATCGCCTCCACCGGGGAATCACTCAACGACGTCGCCACGTTTGACGGCGGCAGTACGGCAATGGACATGCTGGCGATGACGCCGGTGCATCTCATAGCCATAAAAAAAACGGATATCAAGGCGCTTTTCGCCAAGTTCCCCCGGATCGCCCTTAACGTCGCCGGAGTGCTGGCGGCGAAAGTACGCCGCGACTCGTCGCTGGTAGAGGTGCTTTCCTTCGACCAGGTAACCAGCCGTTTAGCCCGGTTGATTACGAAACAGACCGACGCCGGGAACAGCTTGCTGCCGCTCTTTACCCAGCAGGATTTGGCGGCGATGGTGGGCACCAGCCGGGTGGTGGTCAACCGGTCGCTGAAAGCCATGGAAGACGCCGGTGCTATCCGGCTGGAAAGACGCCGCATCGTGGTTACGGACAAAGAGGTGTTGAAAGACCTGGTATAGTAAATAAACATCGGGAGTTGATATGAGTCTGGAAGAACTGGAAAAAAGAGTTCAGGCCATCGAAGACCTGGAAGCAATCAAAAAACTCCACCAGAAATACATCGATCTGATGGACAACCTCAGATACGAGGAAGTCCTCGACCTTTTTACCGATGACGCCACGGTGCAGGTACGCAATTCCGGTGTTCTGAAAGGTAAAGAAGGACTCACCGACATATATATTAATAAACTGGGGCGGAGGACCGAGCGTTCGGAAGGGCATTTCGTTATCGAACCGGATATTACCATCGACGGTGATACCGCCCGGGGAACCTGGCTGGTTTATATGCTTTTTTCCAAACCCGCGGTGGAGTGGGTCCAGGGCAGAAACGAGGCTGAATACGTTAAGGTAGACAGAAAGTGGCTTATAAAGTCGATGAAATTCACCAGAACCAACGCCTCCAGGCCCGATATGTTTCCCTGATTCAATCCTCGTAGGGCTCTGGCGGTCCGGGCTCCATGACGTTTATCCGGTACCGACTGTACGGCATATAATAGGTTACGGGCTTGTCCGGTTTGTTCTCCGGTGAACCGGCGATGCTGGCAGCCACCGGTTCTTCCACCCAGCCCTTTTCGTACGGGCACATGAACGCCTGGCGGTAAGCGAATTTCAATATCTTCCACTCCCCGTCCTCTTTGACATACTCCATGTCGTACTTACCCAAGCAGAGGAACTGCTTGTAGCTGCCGCCCCCCACGAAGGAACAATACCCGTGAGAATGCCAGATGCCCCTGGCTTGAGTTCCGTCCCGGTTAATCTCGATGACGGGATTGACCGTCATGTGGATAGCCAGATTTCCGGCACCTATCTTGTTATCACTGAAAACCGTATTCCAGAACCGGGTAACGCTTTCAATACCCTCATAAACGCCGCTGTCCTCAATCTCCAGACTAACCCCCGGCGTCTTCCGGGCGAACAATCCCGGGACCTTCGACCGCTGACCGATATAATACAGATGCGCGTAGAGCGACTGTAATTTCCAGATATCCAGGTAGTCCCGGGCATACTGCCCGTCGGCTACCTGCGCTTTCAGGTTTTTTACCTCGGCTTCCAGTTCCTCTATGGTCATCGTCATTTATCCGCCCTCCTTTGAAACATCGTTCGTGCTGCTCAAATAATGTTTTTCAGTAGACTATCACTTGTCAGGGGAATAGTCAAACTACGTAGGAAAAAACGACCGATGTATTACCCAATGGCAATGCCAAATATTTAGCCAGGATTTATGGGCTTGCCGGCGCTGGCAAAATAGCTGTCCTCGCCATCGTCGATGGTAATATCCTCGAATCCAGCGACGATAAGCATATTTTCTAACTCATCGCTTTCGGGAATCAGGTGGCTGCGTACCTCGGGCATACTCCGGTGCAGATTATTTATTTCCTCCCTGGACGAGGTGTGAGCGACGTACAGGCGACCGCCCGGCCGGAGAACCCGGTATATCTCTCTCAACACTTTCGGTTTATCTTCAAAGTGCGGAAACACCGAATAGCAAATCACGGCATCGAAAGCACCGTCCGGAAGCGCGGAGTCCCCGATGTCCGCACAGATGAAATCTATATTACCAGGGAATCGCTTGGTTCGGGCAATATTCAGCATTTCTTCGGCAAAATCAAGGCAGACCAGCTCGCCCTTTTCTCCTATCTTACGTAGAAGATAGGGAACGAACACGCCGGTGCCGGTACCGACATCCAAAACCTTGGCGCCCGGTGCGATATCAAGGCGCGACAGCAGCATCTCCAGCCTGGTACTGTCCTTTTCCGCCACCTTTTCGTCCCAGGTTGCCGCCCGTCTATTGAAAAATTCGCGACTCACGTAATATCCCCGGTTGTCGATTTTTTAAGCAAACGCTTGACCTTTCGCTTGGGTGAAAACACCACTGCCAGGAGGAATATCACCGAAGAAGTAATGACGATGGTAGCGCCGCTGGGAATATCAAAAAGATAGGATAACAGCAATCCCGCCCAGCCGGAAATAATCCCGAATACCGCTGCCAGTAAAAACATTTTTTTCATGTTGTAGGTAAGCTGGTAGGCTGCTGCGGCCGGGTTCAGAATAAGGGCGAAAACGAGCAGTCCCCCGATAGAGGTCAACGAGGCAGTCACCGTAGCCCCGGTCATGAAAAGCACTCCGTAAAGGATAATGGTTGCCGGCAGACCTACCGCCAGTGCCATATTCCGGTTAAAAACGGTAGCCTTGATTTCCTTATAAAAAACGATGACCAATCCCACTACCACGAAAGCCACGACCGCCAGAATGATGATATCGCCCCGCGTATTGGTCAGGATGCTGCCCCAGAGCAGTTCCATCGCCGACGACCGGGCGTAAGGTATCAAACCCATAATCAGGAAAGCGATACCCAGCATCAGGGAAAAGATTACGCCCAGCGACGTATCCGGGTTGAGTTCGCCGCGGTCGGCCAGAGGACCGACTACCGCCGCCGCTATAAAACTCATCACCAGAGCGCCGATGAGAGGCTCGAAACCCAGCCAGAGACCGATTAGCGCCCCGGCGAGAGCGGCGTGGGACATGGCTACGCCGATAAAAGGCATGTGCATCAGTACCACGAATACGCCGATGACCGAGCAGGCAATACCGCCCAGAAAGGCGGAAGCTATGGCGTTCTGCATGAACTGGTAGGTAAAGATTTCCAAGCTAATGCTCCTCGTCCTTATCATGGATATGCGGCTGGCGCTCGCGAAGCACCGGCAGCGGCATGTCAAAAAGACGGCTGAGGCTCTCGGCGGAAACCACCCTGTCCGGGGGACCGTCACCGACGATTAGCCCGTCTTTCATCAACACCACGCGGTCGCAGGTGTGGGGTAAAGCGTCCAGGTCGTGGGTAACGAACAGGGTGGTAAGTTGACGGGAATTATGGACATGTTTGACCAGTTCCAGGATACCGGTCTGGGCTTTCCAATCCAGCGAGGCGGTCGGCTCATCGAGTAAGAAAATCTCCGGTTCCTGCGCCAGGCACCTGGCGATAGCCACCCGCTGCTGCTCACCACCGGAAAGATGCCCGATGGGACGCTCAGCGAGATGAGTCATGCCGACCAGTTCCAGCATCTCATCGACCACCGCCCAGTCACGCTCGCCGGGCCGCCGGAACAGGCCCAGCACCCCGTAGCGTCCGACAATCACCACCTCGCGGACGG
>JASFHJ010000130.1:0-4932 GCA_050123255.1 Dehalococcoidia bacterium | reverse complement strand
AAAAAGAAAGAGGGGCTTCGGTTGCCCCTCTTGGAAATCGATATTATTAAGGTTTGCTTAGCTGGCGGTGAGGGTAAGCGTCTGGGCGAGGTCCAGCTTGATGCCCGGCCCCATGGTGGTGGTGACATAAGCGCTCTTGATATATTGCCCTTTGGCACCGGCCGGTTTGGCTTTCACGATGGCTTCGACGATGGAGGACAGGTTGTCCATGAGCATTTTCTCGTCAAAGCTGGCTTTGCCCAGCGGGACGTGAATAATGGCGGTTCTATCGAGCTTGTATTCCACCCTGCCCTTGCGGGCGTCCTCGATAACCCGGGGCAGGTCGTTCATGTTCACGACCGTGCCGGACTTGGGATTGGGCATCAGGCCGCGCCGGCCCAATATCTTACCGAGCTTACCGACCTTGCCCATCACTTCCGGGATGGCAATAGCGGTATCGAATTCCAGCCAGCCGTCTTCTATCTTCTTTATCATCTCGTCGTTGCCGATGTAGTCGGCGCCGGCGGTCTCGGCGATTTTCTCCGATTCGCCCTGGGCGAATACGAGTACCCTGACCTTTTTCCCCAGTCCGTGAGGCAATAGCGCTACTCCCCTGACCTGCTGGGCGGCGTTACGCGGGTCGAGCCCCATACGCAGGTGCAGTTCCACCGTCTCGTCAAACTTGGTACGGGCGGTTTTCTTAATCAGCTCGATAGCCTCCTGGGGTGAATAAGCCTGAGTCCTGTCTACTTCCCCGGCGGCTTCCTTGTACTTAGTACCGTGTTTTACCATATTATTCCACCTCTATGCCCATACTCCGGGCAGTACCTTCAATAATCCTTTCCGCGGCCTCAATGCTGTTGGCATTGAGGTCTTTGGCTTTGGCTTCGGCGATTTCCCGTAATTTGGCGCGGGTTAGAGTAGCCGCCACTTCGTGACCCGGTCTTTCGCCGGCTTTCTCCAACGTTAACGCTTTCTTTATCAGGTCAGACGTCGGCGGGGTCTTGGTGATAAAAGTGAACGACCTGTCTTCATAGACCGTTATTTCCACCGGAACGATGGAACCCGCCTGATTGGAGGTACGGTCGTTATATTCCTTGCAGAATGCCATGATGTTCAGGCCGTGCTGGCCCAGAGCCGGACCGACCGGAGGGGCCGGATTCGCCTGACCCGCCGGAATCTGCAACTTAATAATCGATTTTACTTTCTTTGCCATCTCTTCTCCCCGAACGCTAAAGCTTGTCTATCTGAAGGAAATCGAGTTCCACAGGGGTTTCCTTACCGAAAAGGGAAAGGTACACCTTTACCTTACCCTTGGACATGTTTATCTCATCCACCACACCGACAAAGTCCATGAAGGGACCGTCGGTAACCCGGACGCTCTGTCCCTTGCGAAAGCCTACCTTGACCTTGGGCACTTCCGCCGTCATCTGCTTCAGAATCTCACCGACCTCACCTTCACCCAGCGGTGTGGGCGTATTGCCGCTGCCCACGAAGCCGGTTACCCCGGGCGTATTGCGTACCACACTCCAGCTGTGCTCATCCATGTTCATCTGGACGAGTACGTAGCCTGGCAGTATCTTACGCGTGATGGTACGTCTCCGGCCACCCCTCACCTCAATCTCGTCCTCGGTAGGGATGACCACGTCGAATATCTCGTCCCCGGAGTCCATGAATTTTATGCGCTGTTCCAAGTTCTTCTTAACGCGCTCTTCATGCCCGGAGTAGGTGTGAATGACATACCATTTTTTATTATTTTCCGCCACGGATAGCCTCGCTGTCTTCTTCGCTGGAAATTGTGACGATTGCCTTATACATCAGACGATACCCCGCCGAACGGAAAAACTACCCATTAGCTTCCGGCTAAAAATACCTTATCGACGAGTTCACTAAAACCAAAATCCAGAGCCCCCAGAGCAACGCCGGCGATTACGGTGACGATAATCACCATGACGGTAAGATAAGCAATTTCCCGCCTGGTGAGCCAGACTACCTTTTTCAACTCATTGATGATTTCACCAATGGCATTGAAAAGCCTGAAACGTCTTTTTTTAGTAGCCGCCTGCTGCGTCATGATTAGACCCTTCCCCTATTTCGCTTCCCGGTGTATACGGTGCACCCGGCAACGGGGGCAGTATTTATTCAGCTCCAAACGCTGCGTATCGTTTTTTCTGTTTTTACTGGTGGTATAGGTTCTTTCCTTGCACTCGGTACAGGCAAGGTAAATCACTCCTCTGGCATCCGCTTTCTTGGCCATTTTTTACTCTATGATACGGGTAAAGGTGCCGGCACCTACCGTTCTGCCTCCTTCACGAATAGCGAACCGCAGACCTTTTTCAAGGGCTACGGGGTAAATCAGCTTAATTTTCATATTGATGTTATCGCCGGGCATAACCATCTCGACGCCTTCTGGAAGCTCGATGGTGCCGGTTACGTCGGTGGTGCGGATGTAGAACTGCGGCTTGTAGCCGTTGAAGAACGGGGTGTGACGGCCGCCTTCGTCCTTGGTAAGAACGTAAACCTGTCCCTCGGCATAGGTATGGGGTTTGATGGTGCCGGGGGCGGCCAGAACCTGTCCGCGTTCGATATCTTCACGTTCCACGCCGCGCAGCAGAGCGCCGACAGCGTCGCCGGCTTCGGCTTCATCGAGCGATTTGTGGAACATTTCCAATCCGGTAACCACAACCTTGCGGGGTTCATGGTGCAGACCGACGATTTCCACCTCCTCGCCGACCTTGATGGCACCGCGTTCCACTCTGCCGGTGGGTACGGTACCGCGGCCCTTGATGGAGAAGACATCCTCGACATGCATCAGGAAGGGCTGGTCCTTGGGACGTTCCGGTACCGGGATATAGGAATCGACGGCGTCCATGAGCTTGAGGATAGGACCGCACCATTCGCAATCCGCCTTGCCGCAACCGCATTCGAGAGCTTTAAGAGCACTGACGCGTACGACCGGTATTTCGTCGCCGGGGAATTCGTACTTGCTGAGCAGTTCCCTGACCTCGACCTCAACGAGTTCGAGGAGTTCTTCATCGTCCATCATATCCACTTTGTTGAGAGCCACCACGATGTAGGGCACCTGCACCTGCCTCGCCAGGAGGACGTGCTCTCTCGTCTGCGGCATGGGACCGTCGGGAGCGCTGACTACCAGGATAGCGCCGTCCATCTGGGCGGCACCGGTAATCATGTTTTTAATAAAGTCGGCGTGCCCCGGGCAGTCGATATGAGCATAATGCCGGTTGGCGGTCTCATATTCGATGTGAGCGATGGCAATGGTAAGTCCCCTCGCTTTTTCTTCAGGGGCATTATCAATGCTATCGAAAGCGCGGAATTCGTTATTGCCGACTCCCGCTTCCGCCAGTACCTTTGTTATCGCTGCCGTAAGTGTAGTCTTGCCATGATCTACGTGACCGATGGTTCCTACATTTACATGGGGTTTTGACCTATCAAATTTCTGTTTAGCCATTTCAGCCTCCCTTTTTTCCGAGCCCACAATCAGATTCGAACTGATGACCCCGTTCTTACCAAGAACGTGCTCTACCAACTGAGCTATGTGGGCATGAGTGTCGTAGCTAATTTTACGGTAACATCAATGAAAAGTCAATCAAGTGACCACGCTCTTTTAAGTAACACGTTCTCAGTTAGTAATCTAAATTCTTTGATTGAGGGTTACTTACTAAATTGTCGCTGTGAGTAGAAGTCAACAGCGACAATCACCAGCTACAAATATAGATTAACCTGTTTCAACCGGTTTTGTCAAGTAAATAGCTATCCGAACGAGCCTGAAAAACCGACTGAAACCCATAACAGATAATTCCCGTGGTACACAGCCAGCGCATCAATGGCTAACCATTACTATCTTATTCCGCCCGGCTTCTCTGTTTTTCACTCTCAGGATTTTCCGGCTCTTGATTAATGTTACGTGTGAAAGGTAAAATCAAATTAAGTCTGCTAGATAGCAATTATCGAAAACGCAGATTACATTTCCTCAAATCACGGATACCGAGGAGAAGCTGAATGGATGCAATAAGAGAGAATTCACACAAAGAAGTAAAGCCGGCGCAGGGAGGAGCAGGAAAAGAGCAGGTCATAAATACGTTCTGTTCCTTATGCGGTCCGGCGATGGGCTGTGGTATTAAGTGCTACGTAAATAACGGCCGGCTTGTTAAAATCGAGGGTATGGAAGAATCCCCCGTCAACCGGGGGAAGTTATGCCCCAAGGCGTATGCATCGGTACAATGGGTTTATTCCCCGCAACGGCTAAAATACCCCTTAAAGCGTATCGGTAAAAAGGGTGAGGGGAAGTTCGAGAGAATTTCCTGGGACGAAGCCCTCGATATTATCGCCGACAAGCTCAAGGAACAAAAAGAGAAGTACGGTCCGGAATCACTGGCAATACTCTCCCCGCAGGCACGGACCTACAAACAATATTTTATCCGGTTTTTAACGGCGCACGGCAGTCCTAACTATTGTCACAGCGGCATCTGCGCCATACAGCGGGCTTTTGGCTTTGCCTATACCCTCGGTTCCCCGATGATCGGTTCGGATTTCGATAATACTGACCTTATTATAATCTGGGGGGCGAATCCGGTATACGCTTCCACATCGATGGGCACCTTGAAAAGGATACTCGACGCGAAAGATAGAGGCGCCAGGTTGATAGTGATAAAACCGGAAATGCAGCCCGATGCCGCCAAAGCGGATGTCTGGGTACCTATCCGGCCCGGCACCGACGCGGCCCTGGCGCTGGCCATGATCCACGTAATTATCAACGAAAACCTTTACGATGCGGAATTTGTCTCCCGGTGGTGCTATGGCTTCGACAAACTCGTTCCCCACGTACAAAAATATACCCCCGAATGGGCCGAGCCGATTACGGGTCTGCCGGCGGAACAGATAAAAGAGATAGCGCGGTCATACGCCACGGCGCGGTCGGCCTGTATCCTGGCC
>JASFHJ010000129.1:0-4955 GCA_050123255.1 Dehalococcoidia bacterium | reverse complement strand
CCTGGCGATAACAATCCCGATTATCTCCCCTTCGGCATTGAAAAGCGGGCATCCCGAGTTGCCAGGATTAACCGCGGCATCGAACTGGATAAGGTTGGGTACGGAAGAGCCGTCGATCTGAATGAACCGGTCTAACTGGCTGACAACACCGGTTGTCAGAGTATCTCTCAACACTTCCGATGCGTCGCCTTCCCCGGGCGAACCAATGGCAACTACGGGGTCCCCGACATTCACCTGACCGGAATCACCGAAAGGAGGCGGCTGGATACCGGGATTTAAGTCCATCTCCAGCACGGCTATATCACTTAGAGCGGATTCACCGGTAACCACCGCTCGAGATATTCGCCCGTCATGCATGATGACATATACATCCGAAAGCCCTTCGATGACATGGCGGGCCGTCATCACGTGGCCTTCCGTATCCATAATCACCCCCGAGCCGTAGGTCAGGTCCCCGTCGCTGATTCTAACGATAGATTGGATGACGTTCCGGTATATCTCGGGGGCGTTTAGCGGGGCGACCGTCATTTTTTCCTCGGCCGCCGTAATTCTTTCATCGATCGAGGCAATATCGCCGGTGATGCTCAGTATCCGGTCATTCATCGTGTCTACCGCATCCGCGAATTCTTCCTGCAGAGCGTCAAGCCCGGCCGCCGCCTCATCGATGGTACTTCCCACGGCATCCAGACCGTCCAGCATCTGGCTTTGCAGATTATTAAAATCTGCATTGAGGGTGTCCATTCTGTCGGTCTGGGTGATTTCAAACGACGTGAACCGTCCTTCCAAATCGTCGATTTTATCGTTTATGGAAAAGGCATAGAAACCGATACTCGCCGAATATATGGCCAGTATCACCACAATACCCAGTATCAGTTTGTTTGTCATAGCGGTCCCGCCTTTTTACGCTCTACTATTTACTCTGTAGTCGCTTCTTTACTTCGGTCAGTTGTTGCAGGTGTGATTTCTCTTCGCTAATTATCTGCCGGATAGCCGGCAATACCTTTTTAGGGACTACGTCGCTCATCTCGTAATAGAAAAGAATGGAATCCTTCTCCGCGCTGATAGCCAGTTCGATAGCTTTGATATCGCTGTCCGCCTGGGTAGCCATTTCACTGGTTATCATGTCGTCGGTAAATACCGCGTCGTCGACGAGCGACCGGAGATAGTCCGAATGCCCCGGTCCGGCTTCGGATAAATCGGACGCGACGATATCTTCGCCGAGCATGTCTTCGAATATGGTTATATGCTGTCGCTCCATGTTTACCAGGGCTTCGAAAACCATCCTGGCCATCTCGTCGTCGGTCGATTTAGCCATAATATCATAAAAAGTGATGCCCCGGCGTTCTATATTGATCGCCAGGTTGATCAGTTCATCACCGGAAAATACAACAGACATCAGTTTGAACCTCCTTGGCTGGATTCATACCGGTAGACGTCAGGAATAAATTATACCTCGATAAGAACGGTACCGTCTTCTACTTTAACCGGGTAGGTGCGGAGTGTTTTGGACTGCTTGATGGTCTTGACAACCGACGCGACGATTCCGGAACCTTTCAACCAGCGCACCACGCTGCCGTCTTTAATATCAAACTGTGAAGAATGCCTCGGGCAGGTGATAACCGTTCCGTCCAGCGTTCCCCCGGACAGCTTGCCGTTCAGGTGAAGACAGCGGTTGGACACGGCATGGAATTTACCACCTACCTGCGCCAGCAATATCTCATGCCCGTCGATGACTACTTCGTTGGGCTTACCTTCGGGAAAGTCGCTTATTTTCCCGGCTGCGGTATAATTGCCCATTGTTAACCTCCACTGTCGGGGATGTTGGCAATACCACCGGAGCCGCTGCCTTCTTCGTCTTTCAGCAGGTCGTTAAAGACATTGAGGTGATATTTTTCATTATCCCGTATACGGATAAGCAGCTTTTTCAAATCCTTGTCATCAGTGGCCTTGGCGGCCTTGTCGTAAGCATCCGCGACCTCTTTTTCTATTTTAATATCGGCCTCGAGCATATCCGCGGTATCGGTCGACTGATCCGGCTTGGTATGCTCTATTGCCGGATTACCGCCCCCGCCGACCATTTCCTCCGCCAGCCAGCCGAGGTGCTGCATCTCGTTGATTGCCTGGTCTTCCAGCTGTTTCCTGGCTTCCGGATTTTCCGTCATATAAGAATGGAAAAGGTACTGCAGCACGACCGTATACTCATGTTCGATACCCCAGTTCAGCGTCTTGGTGGTATCGTCTTTGCGCTTGCCGCGCTGGTCCTCGGCGCCTTCTCTCGCCGACTTTTCGACGAAATGCTCGAAGTCACCGTGGTGCGACTGCTCGTCGGCCAGGATACGCTTCAGGAGACGCTTGATTTTAGGGTCGTCAATCATCTCGATATGCTCTTGATAGTGCTTGATAGCGCCTTCTTCCAGAGTCACATTGTTTTTCATCCATTCAGCTACGGTCTTGCCTCCCGTACGCATGGTGCCCCGCTGCAGGCTTGGCTGTCCGCCCAGCTCGACGATGGTTTCCGCCAGCCAGTCCAGGTGCCGCATTTCCTCACGGGCTATGGCCTCGATTTCACAGGACATCTCACCTTCACCCATGGCGTAGGCATGACCGAGATACTGGATTATGGCGCCGTGTTCGTCTTGAAGGTCGGCATTCAGAATCTTAATGATTTTTTCGTTATCCATCAGTTACCTCCCGTTTTATCCGGTTATATATAAGTTCTATTGATATCCGGCTTCTCCATGTTTGCCAGCTATCTTCTCCGCCAGTTCGTCCAGGGCTCTATAATCTTCCTCTTTTGGTAATCCTTTGGCAAGTACCGCGCCAAGTATCTCTACTTTAAGATTGGGAATCATGGCACTGAGCTGCTCAACCGTCTTGCCGCCCCAGCCATACGACCCGATAATAGCCGCGTATTTCAGGTTGGGCCGCAGGGCGTTGGCCAAGAAAGCGGCATGGGCTACCACGGGGTGAGGCCCGGCCAGAACGGTGGGCACGCCCAGCACGATGGTAGCCGCATCGACGAGTTCCATCGCCAGCTTACCGATGTCGGTAACCGAGAGGTCGAACAGCTTGACCGTTACGTCTCTTTCTATCAGGGCGTTTACCAGATAATCCACCATTATCCTGGTGCTCCCGTGCATCGATATGAAGGGCAGCACCACCTTGTTCTTCGGCTCGCCGAAGACCCATTCCTTATATGCATTCATAATGAATTCCGGCTTCTTATAGAGCGGACCGTGACTGGGACAGATAATTTTAATGTCATATTCACCCAATTTATCCCAGCTGCGCTGTATATTCGTGCGGAAAGGCATCATTATCTCGGCGAAATAACGCTTGGCGGACTCATAGACCTGTCCTTCATCCGAAACATATAAATCGGACACCGCCAGGTGCGAACCGAAGAAATCACAGGGGAACAACATCTTATCTTCCTTGAGATAGGTCAGCATCGTCTCCGGCCAGTGCACCCAGGGAAAATGAATGAACTCCAGCGTCTTACCTCCCAGGGAAATGCTTTCTTTATCTTCGACGCTTATTATCCGGTCTTTATCGACGTTTAGGAGATCGACAATAAGGTCCCGGCAGCGTTGGGTACAGACCGCTTTAGCTTCGGGATATTTTTCGAGGATGCAGGGAAGGGCGCCGGAATGGTCCTGTTCGGCGTGATGGGTGACTATATAATCGATTTTCCTGACACCCAGCGCTTCGAGGTTATCTTCCAGGACGTGCCGCATGGGGGGATCAACCGTATCAATCAAGGCGACCTTATCTTTCCCCTTTATTACATACGAATTATAACTCGTACCGTCGGGCAGCGGTATCAGGGAATCGAACAACCGCCGGTTCCAATCTACAGCCCCCACATAGTAAACGCCCGGAGCTATCTCTCTAGGTTTCATAATATAACCCCCTCAATATTGCAGTATCCCTTTCTTGCTTTAATCTTCCACTTTGCTGAAATCACTCTTGGGGGCGCCGCAAATAGGGCACACCCAGTCATCGGGCAGATTCTCGAAAGGAGTTCCCGGCGGGATATTACCTTCCGAGTCACCCTGTTCCGGGTCGTACACGTAACCGCAAACATTGCATTCGTATTTATCCATCTTAGTTCCCTCCCTTTCCTTTGGGGATATAACTGGGCGCGGTCTTCGGAGTCGTACCGCGCTTTACCTGGTGATAGTAATCGTAGGTCATACAGACCTCGTCGCTAAGAACCTCGGCGGCAACCACTTTACCGATAAATATGGTATGCGTTCCCACGTCAACGTCCTGTAAAACCTCCACTTCCATGAAAGCGGTGGCGTGGTCGAGTATTACCGGGGCTCCGGTCTCGCCTATTTTATATTGCACGTCAGCCAGTTTATCGGTATCGCGCCCGGATTTGAACCCGAAACCGCCGATGTAGGGAAGGGGGGTTTCCCGGCACATCACCGAAACGGTAAACACCCCGCTGGCTTTTATGTGTTCGTGGGTCAAATTGCTCTTGTTAATACTCACGGCGACCGTAGGCGGTTCCGAGGTTATCTGGAAAACGGTATTGGCGATTTGCGCATTGAGCTTATCTCCCTTGTAAGAACCGATTACATACATGCCGTAACCGAGTTTATGCAGAGCGTTCAAATCCATATCAGCCATAATTACATCACTTCCTTTTCACTGGCTTCCACCGCCCGTTTGAGCTCTTCAGCCAGCATCGGCGGCAGCCCCTCTATATCCACACGCAGGAAACCCCTGACGATGGTCGCCGTGGCTTCATCACGGGTCAGACCGCGCGCCATGAGGTATTCGACTTCCTCCTCGGCTATCTTGCCGACGGCCGCCTCGTGGGAAAGGTCTATCCCCGCCAGGTTGCCTTTGAGCTCGGGGATAGCGTGAATGCCGCCCTTTTCCCCGAGGATAAGACCGCGACATTCCAGGTGTCCCTTGACTTCCGGGGCGTTACCCTCGATATA
>JASFHJ010000128.1:0-5031 GCA_050123255.1 Dehalococcoidia bacterium | reverse complement strand
ATGACTACGACCTCGCCGGTTTCGTGGTAGGAGCGATTGAAAAAGACGAAATAATCGACGGCAGCACCATCAAAGCCGGGGATGTCGTTCTCGGTCTGCCGTCGAACGGACTACATACCAACGGCTATTCGCTGGCGCGTAAAATCTTCGGGGAGACCCGGGAAGCACTCGGCAAACGGTATGCTGAGCTCGGCAGGACGGTCGGCGAAGCATTGCTGGAGCCGCATATCTGCTATTACAACCAGCTAAAGCCGCTGTTGAATTATGTCAAGGGCATGGCGCATATCACCGGCGGCGGTTTAATCGATAACGTCCCCCGGACATTGCCGGAGGGACTCGGCGTCCGGTTCGATAGCACACAATGGGATGTCCCGCCGATTTTCAGCCTTCTTCAGCGCCTGGGTAATGTTGAACGCAACGAGATGTATCATGTTTTCAATATGGGCGTGGGTATGGTGATTATCTCTGCACCGGAAGACGTCAGCCATATCGCCCGGCAACTACCGGAAAGTAAAGTTATCGGGGAGATAATCAGGCAGGCGGGTGAAGTGAGGGTGATCATAGATTAGGGGATTTAACCGCGTTTTTATGGGTAATGGGGGAAGAAGGGTGTATAACGAGGATCTGACGACATATTGTGGAGTGTACGGCGGTACCTGTGCATATCATATCGGACACAACGCGCTAAGAGAGACCGCATCACTATTATCCGAAATCGTCGATGCACTCGGGTTCCCGAACTGGATGCCCGAGATAGTAAAGGATTTTGATTTTAAAGAATTTTATAAGGGCCTGGCTTTCTTCAGTGACCCTGAATCATGGTTAGTCTGTACGAAATGCTGTAAAGACGGTAAAGGAAGACCCGATTGCCCGATGCGTAATTGCTGTCGGGAAAGAGGGCTTGATATTTGCTTCGACTGTGACGAGTTCCCATGTGATAAAGTTGCCGGGGATTCACGAATGATTCAAAGGGGCGAGGAATATAAGAAACTGGGCAAAGATGAGTGGTGGCGGACGCAGGTAGAAAAGGCGAAATTGGGATTTGAACATCATACGGAGAAGTACTATCAGATCCAGGTAGATAAAAAACCTGAAGAGAAAGGTAAGGGACGTGGCTAACGCGGTGCTGGTGGTTGATATGCTGCGGGGCTTTCTAGAAGAGGGCTATCCGCTTTACATCGGGGAAGGACCCCGCCGGATTATCCCCAATATCCGGAAACTGCTGAAAAATGAACAATCCCGGGGTTCGAAGATTATCTACCTCTGTGATAACCATGACCCCGATGACCTCGAATTCGAGATGTTTCCACCCCATTGCATCGCCGGTACGGAAGAAGCCGAGGTTATTTCCGAGCTGGCTGATTACGAAGGCGAAGTTATCCCCAAAAAGCGTTACAGTGGCTTTTACGGCACCAACCTCGAAGACAGGCTTAAAGAAATCGAACCGGAGAAAATAATAATTTGCGGCGTACTCACCAATATCTGCGTCATGCACACCACCGCCGACGCACGGAATCGCGACTACGCCGTGGAAATTCCGGTAGATTGTGTCGATTCCCCGGACGAAGCGGCGCATAATTTCGCCCTGGAGCACATGGATAGGGTCCTCGGGGCTAAGCTGGTGGAGGGAGTATAGAATGCCCGACTTTCAACCGTCCCCGGACGTATTGTCCGGCGATACCGCCGATGTATATTTCCTGCGCACCATTGAAATCCTGCAAAAGGAAAACATTAATCCCATCGCCACCATGGAAGTATTCGGCAGCCGTGCCGGTATCCTCTGTGGCATAGAAGAAGTCAAGGCATTACTAAAAAAGGCGTTGCCGGTAGATAAACGCGAGGTCTGGGCTCTTGATGAAGGCGAACCTATATCACCCAAAGAGGTCGTGCTGCGTATCACGGCCCCTTACCGGAGCTACGGGTTATACGAAACGGCAATCGTCGGCATTCTGGCCCATTGCAGCGGCTGGGCGACGGCCGCCCGGGAATGCGCCGATGTCGTCAAGGATAAACCGTTGATAAGCTTCGGGGCGCGTCACGTGCATCCCTCGGTAGCGGGGATTATGGACTACGCCGCGGTAGTCGGCGGCTGCCGGGGATGCTCCAGTATTGCCGGTGCCCGACTCGCCGGCGTGGAGCCGTCCGGGACGATGCCGCATGCCCTGATAATTATCATCGGCGATACCGTTGAAGCGACGGTTCTTTTCGATAAACACATGCCCCCGGAAATTCCCCGCGTGTCTCTGGTGGATACGTTCATGGATGAAGCCGAGGAGAGCCTGCGGGTAGCCGGGGCTTTGAAGGAAAAACTCCGGAACGTACGACTGGATACCCCTTCCGAGCTGGGCGGCGTCACCGTTGAACTGGTAAAAGAGGTCCGTGCCCGTCTCGACCGGGAGGGACACACCAGCGTGGGTATATTTGTCAGCGGCGGGATGACACCGGAGCGCATTACCCATTTTCTGGAAAGAGGGGCCCCGGTGGATGGATTCGGTGTGGGCAGCTATATCAGCGGGGCCAGACCGATTGATTTTACAGCGGACCTGCATGCAGTTAATGGCAAACCGATTGCCAAGCGGGGTCGTACCCCCGGGATTACCACTAATCCGCGGTTGAAGCGAGTATTTTAGCTGAGGAGAATAATATGTGGTTACAGATGAAGGCTACCCTGGAATCGTTCTTTATTTATCCGGTACTCGACTGGGACATGATGCTGGTTGCCGTAGGACTGGCGGTAGCCTTCGGTGCAATCTGGCTGCTGCTGCACTGGCCCCCGCTTTTCAATAACCGCTGGCTCTGGGCGGTTGGTGTGTTCAGCGCATTTTTCACCGTGCTGGCGATTGTCTTCGTGCAGGTGCCTTTGCAGCATTGGGTAGGACAGGTGCTGACACATTTCTGGGATCAGGTAACTCTCTTTGACTGGTTGCTGCTGGCGGGGATCCCGACTCTGCTGCTCAGCGGACTGGTGCAAGAAGGCGCCAAGATGGTACCGATAGTGTTCTGGTGGTGGCGGAGTGAAAAAAGCCTGACTCCCCGGATGGGTCTGGCTATCGGGGCCATCGCCGGAGCGGGATTCGGCATTTTTGAAGCGTTCTGGATTCACGGACGGTTATTCATGTCCGGATGGACCGTAGATGCCATCGCCAACGATGGTTTTCTCGGTATTGCCGGTTTCTGGGAAAGATTTTTTGTACTCGGTTTTCATATCGCGGCTTCGGCGTTAGCCGGCTACGGATTGGCCAAAGGTAAAGGTTGGCAGTTCTACCTGATTGCCTCGGGGTTGCATTTGCTTTTGAATTACGGCGTTGTTTTCTACCAGAAAGGATACTTCAGCCTTGTACAAACCGAAACCTGGGTAGCCGGAATAGCGGTACTGGTAGCGACTACGGTTCTCATGATACGGTGGCAAAGGGATCTGGATGAAGAAGAAGATGCGGGAGAACCGGTGGAATCGGCCGAGCCTGTAAATAACGAAGTTTAATTTATTATAAAGCTCAGGCGCAGGATTCTGCGGGTGGTTTCGGTGACCTTAAAGCGTTCGTCGATGCGCTGACCTACCATCCAGACAATACGCTCGCCGGCGCAGACCATCGGTACGCGTGATCGCCATGACTGTGGAATCCCGGCATCAATCATGAATTCGTTGATTTTCTTGGATTGCGCCATACCCAGCGGTTGAAAGCGATCGCCCGGCTTACGTTTCCTTACCAAGAGTTTGTCGCCGGTGATATCGAAATCAAAACGGGCGCTGTATTCATCATCTTCATCGACCGAAGGCGCTTTTGGTAAAACGTCTGCGGTGATAGCCCAGCCGGGTATAAATGTCTTCCCCGGAACTTCGAGTCGGGTTTCTTCGCCCAGAGGGGGATAGGGTGAAAGAACGGCCGGGTTCGACCCCAGCAGGTATCGGTCGCGTTCGGTAACGAAAGTAAGTCCGGCGGGAAGGATAGCTTTTTTACCGGAAGGTTTATCCAGGATATTCATTATCTCTTCGATGTGGGCGGCTTCGATGTCCTTTATATTACCCAGCAACGAATCCGCCGATGTCCGCAGCAGGTGCCGTTTCATAGCCGTAGGAAGAGCGTTGAAAGCCTTTCTATCGAAGATGATGGTGCCTTTCTGTTTCTTGATTATTCTTTTTCTAAATTTTTCAGCTTCGGCATCGAGGAAAGCCAGGTCATCGCCGGCGATACGTGAGGTACGCAGGAGCGACGCGGTGATATTGGGATTGTATTCCCGGAGCCGGGGCAGGAGCTCGTGCCTGACTCTATTCCTCAAGGGCACCAGGGAGGCGTTAGAGGTATCCCGGCGCGGATTGAGGTTATTTTGTTTACAGTATTTTTCGGTGTCCGCCCGGCTCATTTCCAGTAATGGCCGGATAATGATAATACTTTCGTTGCCAGCCGTCCAGACCGTCTCCGGCATCAGACCGCGCAGTCCCCGGGTGCCGCTGCCGCGGATGAGGTGCATCAGGATAGTCTCCACGTTGTCGTCGGCGGTATGCCCTGCCGCTATCCGTTCCGCACCTAGCTTACGGGCTGTCTCCGCCAGGAAAGCATAGCGTACTTCTCTCGCCGCTTCTTCCGGGGAAAGTCCGTTCTTCTTTTGATAGGCGGTTACGTCACGTGATTCTACGGTCGCCGGGATTCCGATTCGGCCGGCCAGTTCGGCTACGTATTCGGCGTCCGCATCGGATTCAGCGCCGCGGAGCTGGTGATTAAGATGCGTAACGTGCATTTCTACACCCAGTTCGTCTCGCAGCTTGGCCAGGATATCCAGCATACAGACGGAGTCGGGACCGCCGGAAACCGCCAGCACCAGCCTTTGACCGGCGGTTATTAGCTGTTTCTCCCGGATGAATTTATAGACGCGCTGTTCGATCGATGGTTTATTTTGCCTGTTAGCCATGGTTACTGGTATTATACACCACCTTCGGTTCCTGGTTTCCCACCACCCCGCCGGATTTATCGTCCCGGCCCGCCCTCCCGATAAAGAAAAGAGGGGCTCTGCCCCTCTTGAACACCTCGGTTT
>JASFHJ010000127.1:0-5032 GCA_050123255.1 Dehalococcoidia bacterium | reverse complement strand
GGAGGGTGGTTAAAAATTGAGTTCTGTACTGTGTGAAACTTGCGGTTACGATAATCTTCCCCAGGCGCGTTTCTGTCACTACTGCGGTTCCAGGTTGGGAGCCGCCGAGGCCGCACCTCCCCCGGCAACTGTCCCGGTCTATCCGGCAAACAAATCACAGGATACCGTTATTGTCAGCGCGGGCTTCGGCCTGCGATTCCTGGCGGGAATTATCGACTTAGTGATTATATTTATTACCGTCTTCATTTTCTTCCGCTTCAGTGATTCAGCTGTTCGTTATTTATTAGCGATGGCTTTTGCGGCCATACTCTACTTCTGGCTTTTCACCGGGCTTAAAGGACAAACGGTAGGGAAAATGGCTGCGGGAATCAGGGTTATCAGGGCGGACGGCGGAACTCCGGGTCTGGGATGGGCTTTCGTCCGCGAAATCTTCGGTAAATTCTTCAGCACGCTGGGATTCTTCTTCGGCTTTATCTGGATATATTTTCATGAAACTAATCGCGGATGGCACGATGAAATAGCCGGGACCTACGTGGTCAGACATCTGCCGGGAAAAGGATAACGGAGGACCTCATGCGGTGTCCAAGATGCGGTAAAGAGAACGACCCGGAAACGAGATATTGCATCTATTGCGGTACGGCAATGTCTACGGAGGCTGCCGGGGAAAAACTGAAACCTGTCTCCGTTGAGGAGGAAATCAGCCGACTCCGCCGGCTGACAGACCAGATAACCCGGCGTCTGGACGACCTGGAACAACGCGCCGGGACTGCTGAAGCGATACCTCCCCCCGAGCCGTTACCCGCCGAAGCAGTCCCGGAACCCGAATTGACCGCAGAACCCGAAGCGATACCCGAACCGATGACGCCGGCTGCCGCTACTCCGGAAGAAATGCCGCCGACCGCCGAAGCGCCTACCCCGGTATTACCGCCCAAGCCTAAAGTGAAAAAGGAAAGGGAATGGGAGCAGATACTCGGAGGGAGCTGGCTGGCGAGGATAGGCGTGATAGCCATTATCATCGGCGCGGGCTTCTTCCTCAAGTACGCCTTCGATAATCAATGGCTCGGTCCGGCGGGAAGGGTCACCCTGGGTGTTGTGGCGGGATTCATCATGATCGGACTGGCATTTTACTGGCGTAAGAAATACCCCATCCTGACACAGGTCCTGACCGGCGGCGGTATAGCCATTCTATATCTATCTATCTTCGCCTCCTTTTCCATGTACGCTCTCGTATCGATATACGTGGCCATTTTCTGCCTGCTTATAGTCAGTATAGCCTCGGCAATCCTGGCGGTATATTATAATTCGATGGCGCTGGCGATTATCGGTATCTTCGGCGCCTTCTTCGCGCCGTTCATCCTGGGGGCCTTCGGCGACAGCACCGACATATCCGTCAATAAAGGCAGCGGAATACAGCTACTGGCTTATATCATCGTTATCGATATCGGCGTCCTGATACTGGCTAATTTCCGCAACTGGCGCTGGTTTACACTGCTGGCGCTGGTCTGTACGCTAGCGACTTACGGCGCCTGGTACAGTGAATTCAATGAAACCGTCGGTATCGGCACCGCCGAAACCGGCATTACCATTATCTTCCTGATATTCGTGGGGGTGACCTCACTTTATCATTTCATCTGGCGGCGAACTCCCGAGCCGGCTGATTTCAGCCTGATGATGATTAACGCCGCGGCATATTTCGGCATCAGCCTGGGGATTATGTGGGACAGCTTCCGCGGCTGGATGGGCGGGTTTGTCTTTTTGCTGGCGATATTTTACGGAGCTATCGCGTTCCTGGCGTTAACCCGGCAATCAAAGACCTCACGGTTGAGTCTTTTTTCGGTGGGAATAGCCCTGATATTCCTGTCGGTAGCCATACCGGTGCAGCTGGGAGATAAAGCCTGGACAACCGTTGCCTGGGCAGCCGAGGGAGCCGTGCTGATGTGGCTTTCTTTCCGGGCGGGAATACCCGTATTCAGGATATTCAGCTATGTCGTTTCGCTGGCGGCTATCGTGCGGCTGCTGGCCTTCGATACGTTCATCGGGGTCTCCGGTTTTGAACCCATCTTCAACGAGCGGTTCCTGGCCTTCATATTCGCTATTGCCGCTTTCGGGTTGATAACCTATATATACTGGAAAAACCGCGATGAAAGCGAGGAGAATCATTACCTGGTTTTTCTGGGTGTTACCAATGTACTCATCCTGTGGATAGTCGCCGCCGAAATATATACCTATAGCCGGGCAACCGTAACCACCGGCGGCAGTGCGAGTTGTCTCATCCTGCTGGCGATGATTGCCGCCACGATTCTCTATCCCGTTTTATGGCGCCGGGAACCGACCCGCCTGGACACCGTCATCAACCAGTTAAATCCCGTTGCTTTCATCGTCATCACGGTGTTTATGTGGGATGATTTGAGGGCATGGGTGGGAATGGTATATTTCCTGCTGGCGGCCTGCTACGCATTCCTGGCATATAGAGCGAGCTTAAAAGAATCTTTATTCTCCAACCTTCGTCCGTTTTCCGTGCTGCTGGGCGCGCTGGTATTCACTGCTGCGGTGGCCATACAGCTGGAAGATACCGTCTGGACCACCATCGTCTGGGCGGCCGAGTTCCTGGCCCTCGTCCAGCTATCTTTTACCCTGCGCCTGCCGGCCCTTCGCAACTACAGCTACCTGATTTTCATCGCGATGGCGGCGCGCCTGCTGATTTTCGATACCCCGGTGGAGATAAGCAGCCTGCAGCCGTTTATCAACGAACGTTTCCTGGCGTTTGTCCTCGGGATAGCCGCTACCTACACGGCCGCTTACCTGCTCTGGAGAAAGAGAGAGGAATTCCCGGAGTTAAGCAAGCCGGTAACGACCCTACTGATCGGCGTTAATATCCTGACCATATGGATATTGAGCTTCGAGGTATGGCAGGCTTTCGACGTCGCCATCAGAAACGCCGCCTTCGATGCCAGGGAAGGACTCCGGGATGCTCAGAACCTTTCCCTCACGGCGGTTTGGGCCGTCTACGCCCTGATAGGACTGATACTGGGTATAGCCAGACGCTGGCGTTACGTTAGAATCGGTGCCCTGGGCCTGCTGGCGATCCCCATCGTGAAAGTGTTCGTGTACGACGTCTTCCTGCTGGAACTGGGCTATCGCATCGGGGCATTTATCGGACTGGGAGTATTACTCCTGGTCAGCGCCTATCTTTACCAGCGCTACAGCGCCGTAATCAAGGGAGTTTTCAAGGAGAACGATAAATAGCGGTTAACTCATCTGTCACATATGACAACATATATATAAGAAAAGTTGCTCTTTTCAATATTTATCATTATAATTCAAGCGGTCGGGACACCTTTATTGGTCGCGCATAGTGAGCCTGTCGAACCATAGCTGTTCAATAAAAAGATAAAGTGGTACAATTACTTTACACAAAATTCCGCTGTCAGCAAATATCAAGCAACAATACGTATAAATAATTAGGGAGTAGTGTATGACTAGCGTTCTGGAAGGTATCAAAGTTCTGGATTTCACCCAGGTATACTCAGGTCCGTTCTGCACTCTCATGTTGAAAGACCTGGGAGCGGAAATTATTAAAGTTGAAAGGCCTGAATCCGGCGATCTGACGAGAAACGACGTACCTCATACCGAAGGGCATGAGGGTGGAGCTTACATTATCCTGAACCGGGGCAAGAAAAGCCTGACGGTTGACCTGAAAACCGAAAAAGGCCGCAACATCTGCAAAGAACTGGCAAAGAAAGTCGACGTCCTGGTGGAAAATTTCAGCCCCGGGACGATGGACAAACTGGGACTGGGCAGCCAGGTTATGTGCGAGTTGAATCCCGAGCTGATTTATGCTTCGCTGTCGGCTTACGGCCAGACCGGGCCGCGCCGCGACTACCCGGGGTTCGACCCCGTGGCACAGGCAATGGGAGGCATGACGGCCGTCAACGGGTTCGAGGATAACCCCACCCGGGTGGGCGTATCAATCGCCGATTTTTCTTCCGGTTTTTTCACGGCATTCTCTATCGTTGCTGCGTTATTGCACCGTCAGAAAACCGGCGAAGGCCAGACCATCGATATTTCAATGCAGGACTGTATCTGGCAGCTTACTTCAATTGAATTTTCTCCCTATTATTTCCTCGCCAATCAAAATCCGCCCCGTCTGGCCAACGGGCATTCCGCCATGGTTCCCTGCAATCTCTACCCGACCAGGAACGGGGATAGAATGATTATCAGCGCCGGCGTGCTGTCTCAAGTCCACCGTCTTTACACCGCTATCGGCCGGGAAGACCTCATTAACAGCCCTCTGGGAGAAAACCAGAACGAACGCGTCAAGCACCGGGCAGAGATAGACGAAGTTATAACAGCATGGACAAAGACCAAAGACACCCAGGAGATAATGGACACGATGAAAGCAGCCGATGTCCCCTGCACGAAACTGCCGACCTACAACGAGGTGTGCAATGATCCGCAGCTATTAAGCAGGGACATGATTATCGAGGTCGAGCAGATAATCTCCGGTAAGGTAAAGGTACCCGGCTCCCCGTTCAAGCTCTCCAAAACACCCGGGAAAATAGATTACCCCGCCCCCTTCCTCGGCGAGAACAATGAGGAAGTTTTGAGCGAAATGCTCGGCTATTCCGACGAGGAAATAGCCGAGCTTATCAGCCAGGGCATTATTTAGCTTCCAAATACTTCTCCGGTTCCTTGTCGAAAGCCTTTTTACAGCCCGGGGCGCAGAAGTAATAGGTCTTGCCCTTGTATTCGGATTTAGCCGGGGCTGTCTTTTCATCGACCTGCATCTTGCAGACAGGGTCAATAGCCATTTTTATTCCCTCCCTATTATCGGTAATCTTCTCCGTTTTATATCCCCTCAAACGCAATGAATTGGATACGACGGTAATCGAACTCAGCGCCATAGCCGCCGCCGCCAGGATAGGATTGAGAAACCCGTATTCACCGAGGATACCCTGAAGTCCGGACGGCACAGTGCCGTTGCTAAAAGCCACGTACAAAATACCCGCCGCTACCGGTATCAAAGCCGTAT
>JASFHJ010000126.1:0-5052 GCA_050123255.1 Dehalococcoidia bacterium | reverse complement strand
TGGCCGACGGCGATATCAAACACCCGCTGACGGTGAAAGCCCACAAGTTTTCCGCTTCAGCCAGGGCGAAAATAGAAGCCGCCAAAGGTAAAGCCGAGGAGGTTGAGTATGCGCCAAAGGCCGACTAGGCCGAGACTCCTGCAGGCAATGATCGACGCCTTCAGCCTGCCCGACCTGCGGCGCCGCATCCTGATAACCATCGGCATACTGGTCGTCTTCCGGTTTATCTCTCATGTCCCCTTACCGGGAGTTAACGCCGAGGTCCTCCAGGAATTCTTTAACAGCAATGCCCTGCTCGGGATGCTTAACCTGTTCAGTGGCGGTGCGATGAAGCAGTTCAGCGTGGCGTCGATGGGCGTGTACCCTTACATCACAGCATCGATTATCATGATATTGCTGGTGCCGGTTATCCCCCGACTCCAGGCGCTTTCCCAGGAAGGTGAGTCCGGACGGAACAAGATAAACATGATTACTCACTGGCTGATGGTGCCGCTGGCCGGACTTTCCGGTTACGGCCAGCTGGTCTTACTGCAAAGAGCGGGGGCCGTGGATGCCACCGTGACGATGTTAACCGTCACGATAGTGATATCGCTGATAGCGGGAACGGTTTTCCTGGTCTGGCTGGGAGAGCTTATCACCGAATACGGAATCGGTAACGGTATCTCGATTATCATCTTCGGAGGGATTGTCGCCGGATATCCGCAATTGATTCAGCAGGGTTACGTGGCGGGAGCCAGCGGAGAAGGCTGGGGCGGCCTGATTGCCTACCTGATAATCGTCCTGGTAACAATCGTCCTGATAGTGATATTTACCGAGGCGCACCGCCGGATTCCGGTGCAGTACGCCCGGAGTGTCTTCCGGGGGGGACGCATGTATAAGCAGTCCGGGACCACCCACATACCGCTGAGGGTGAACAGCGCCGGCATGATCCCGCTGATTTTCGCCATGTCGCTGGTTCTGTTCCCGGGGATGATCGCCCAGTACTTCGTTGGCGATGCTACATCGGGCTTCTGGTTTACCATCAAAGAGCTGTTCAGCCCCAGTACGGCGCTGCCCAAGGGAGCGTTTTACTGGATTTTATACTTCATACTGGCGGTGGCATTTGCGTTTTTCTACACGATGATAACCTACCAGCAGCAGGACCTGCCGGGCACGCTGCAAAAACAGGGAGGTTTCATACCCGGTATCAGGCCGGGGAAGAATACGGCTACCTATCTCCAGGGGGTAATCAACCGCATCACGTGGGCGGGGGCGTTGTTCCTAGCTTTCGTGGCGGTGATGCCGTTCCTGGCGAGAACGGTTACCGACGTCCAGCAGATACAGCTATCCAGTCTGGGTATGCTTATCGTGGTGGGTGTCATTTTAGATACAATGAAGCAACTCGAGGCGCAGCTGGTAATGCGGCGTTACGAGGGCTTTATTAAATAGGAGAAATTGTTGTATATTATACTTCTCGGGGCGCCCGGTGCCGGCAAAGGCACCCAGGCGGTAATGCTGTCGGAGAAGCTGAACCTGGTCCAGGTAGCTTCCGGCGACCTGTTCCGGCAGGCATTACGCGATGAGACCGAGCTCGGCTTGAAAGCCAAGGAATATATGGATAAGGGGCAGCTGGTCCCCGACGAAATTACCATACAGATGGTGATGGAAAGGCTGGCGGCTCCCGATTGCCGGAACGGGGCTATTCTCGATGGCTTTCCCCGTAATTTATCCCAGGCGGAAGCGCTGGATAAGGAACTGGAAAAGCAATCGAAGATGATTGATAAGGTGGTCTATATCAAAGTATCCGAAGGTGAGTTGATGAAACGACTCGGCGGACGCTGGATTTGCCGGAACTGCCAGACGCCCTACCACGAGGTAGATTCGCCGCCGAAGGTCGCCGGGGTTTGTGACCGCTGCGGCGGAGAGCTATACCAGCGTGACGACGATAACGAAGAAACAATAAAAAAGCGACTAAAGGTTTATTTTGCAGAGACATCCCCTCTAATCGACTACTATACCCATGCCGGTAAACTGCTGGAGATTGACGGTGAGGGCGGCACTGACGAGGTAAACCGGAGGATAGCAGCGGCACTCAGTTAGGGGGATTGTATCCTGCATGGGGATAATTATAAAATCCGATAAAGAAATAACGATAATGCGGGAAGCCGGCAGGATTGTCGCCGAAGTATTGAAGACAATCAGCCAGCAGGTAAAACCGGGAATGACGACAAAGGAAATGGACGTTATAGCGGAAAAGGAACTGAAAAAGATGGGAGCCACCTCCTCTTTCAACGGCTACCGTGGTTTCCCGGCAAACCTCTGCACGTCCATAAATGACGAGATTGTACACGGAATCCCCGGAGACAGGGCTGTAAAGGAAGGCGATATCATATCGCTCGACTTCGGGGCGATATATAACGGCTTCCAGGGCGATGCCGCGTTAACGGTACCGGTGGGTGAGGTCAGCCCGGAAGCCAGCCGGTTGATCGAGTCCACCCGGGAAGCGTTATATAGTGGTATTGCCGCCGCCCGCGCCGGGGCAACCCTCGGCGACGTCTCGGCTGCTATACAGAAATATGCCGAAAGCAAGAATTACTCGGTGGTACGCGAATATACCGGGCACGGAATAGGACGTGACATGCACGAGGACCCGCAGATACCGAACTACGGCATACCGGGAACTGGTCCCGTTTTGAAAAAGGGCATGACGCTGGCGCTGGAACCGATGCTGAACATCGGCAGTTCGGGCACCAGGGTAGCCAGAGACCGCTGGACGGTATCGACCGCCGACGGTAATCTTTCCGCCCATTTTGAACATACGATAGCGATTACAGAAAACGAACCGGAGGTGTTAACCAGAGGAATTTATGGCTAAAAAAGAAGCCATAGAGGTAGAAGGGACAGTAGTCGAGGCGCTGCCTAATGCCATGTTCCGGGTGGAACTCCCCAACGGGCACGAGGTACTCGCCCATATATCGGGTAAAATAAGGATGCACTACATCAGGGTGCTGCCCGGTGACAAGGTACTGATAGAACTCTCTCCCTACGACCTCACCCGGGGGCGGATTACCTACCGGTTGAAATAAAGGGTATATAATATGAAAGTAAGAGCTTCAGTAAAAGTAAGGTGTGATAAGTGCAAGGTGGTGAAAAGGCGGGGGGTTATCAGGATTATTTGCACTAACCCGCGTCATAAACAGAGGCAGGGTTAAATCTTACATCAAGGAGAAAACATATGCCACGTGTAGCCGGAGTTGATATACCAGTAAATAAACAAGCCTGGGTCTCGTTGCAGTACATTTACGGCATCGGCACTTCTTCAAGCCATGAAATCCTGAAAAAAGCCGAAATAGCTGCGGATACCAAGGTTAAAGACCTCACCGAAGAGGAAGTAAACCGTCTTCGTGAGATTATCGATAAACAATACCGCGTGGAAGGCGACCTGCGGAAAGAGGTCAATTTCAATGTCAAGCGGCTGATTGAAATCGGCAGCTACCGCGGCCTGAGGCACCGTCACGGTTTACCCGTTAACGGACAGCGTACCCGGACCAACGCCCGTACCAAGCGCGGCGTACGCAAGACGGTTGCCGGCCGGGGCCAGCGACGCGGTATGGCTAAGAAATAATCAGTGAGGATATAAGGAGGACAGGGTGCCACCTAAAAAGAGAACAAAATCAAGAAGACGGGAAAGAAAGTCGGTTCCCACGGGCCGGGCGTACATAAAGTCCACCTTCAACAACACCGTAGTGACACTCACCGACCCGCAGGGTAACGCCCTGGCATGGGGAAGCTCGGGTACGGCCGGGTTCAAAGGTTCCCGTAAAGGCACTCCTTACGCCGCCCAGATGGCAGCCCGCGATGCCGCGCGCAAAGCGATGACACACGGGCTGCGGCAGGTAGAAGTATACATCAAGGGGCCGGGAAGCGGCCGGGAAGCGGCCATCCGCTCGTTGCAGGGTTCCGGACTGTACATCACCGGAATCAGGGACGTAACGCCCATTCCGCATGCCGGCTGTCGACCTCCGAAAAGGAGACGAGTCTAAGAGGGGATATTATGGCAAGATACACAGGAGCAGTATGCCGTTTATGTCGTCGTAGTGGTGAGAAGCTCTTACTCAAGGGAGCCCGCTGCTTCACGCCTAAATGCGCTGTCGATAAAAGACCGAAACCGCCGGGACAGGCCGGCGCCGGTAGAAGGCGGAGGCGGGTATCCGACCGCGGATTACAGCTGCGTGAGAAGCAGAAAGCCCGTTACACCTACGGCACCCTGGAAAGGCAGTTTAAAAAGACATTCCTCAACGCTGAAAAGCAGGCGGGAATTACCGGTGAGAACCTTTTAGTCCTCCTGGAGAGAAGGCTGGATAACGTGGTTTACCGGCTGGGCTTCGCGGATTCACGGGCGCAGGCACGGCAGCTGGTGCAGCACGGGCATATCCTGCTGAACGGAAGAATCACCGACGCACCTTCGGCGCTGGTCAAAGAAGGCGATACCATCGGCTGGCGCGAGGGAAGCAAGAAAACCGAGTATTTCAAGCAGCTCGTGGAAGATATCGAGGGCAAAACCGTACTGAACTGGCTGAGTCTGGACCGGCAGGACATGACGGGGCAGATTATATCCATGCCTACCCCCGAGGAAGTAGATGCCAAGTTTGACGGGAAAGCCATTGTTGAGTACTACTCGCGATAGCTTACGGATAAGGAGGTAGTTCATTGTCTGAACTATTAATCCCAACAATAGAATGTACCGAAATCGAGGACAACTACGGGAGGTTTATTGCCGAACCGCTGGAGAAGGGGATTGGTATTACTCTGGGTAACTCCTTGCGCCGTGTATTACTGGGTTATCTACCCGGGGCAGCCGTGACTCAGGTGAGAATCGAAGGGGTTCAACACGAATTCACGGTTATCCCCAACGCTAAAGAAGACGTGATGGAGTTTCTGCAAAATATCAAGGAACTGCGGCTAAAATCGCTGTCCAGCCGGAGCGGAACCCTCATCCTCGAAGTCGAAGGCGCCGGACGCGTATGCGCCGCGGACATCAAGCCCTCGGCGGATTTTGAAATTACCAATCCC
>JASFHJ010000125.1:0-5061 GCA_050123255.1 Dehalococcoidia bacterium | reverse complement strand
TTATGAAATGGTGGAGAATCTTTGTCAAAACTCAGGCCGAAAGCCCCATGGAGTGTATGGCGAACTCGTGGTGTTTCAGCATTTCGGCTCTGGTTTCCTTCCCCGAGGCGACCTCGATTATCTCCTGAAATATCCGGTCGCCGATGCTCTGGATAGTCTCGCTTCCCTCCAGGATTTCCCCGGCGTTGATATCAATATTATCCTGCATATGCTGGTAAATACGGCTGTTGGTGGCTACCTTGATTACCGGCGCTACCGGTGCGCCCAGTGGCGTACCGCGCCCGGTGGTGAAGACGATTACCTGGGCTCCGCCGGCAATCATGCCCGTATTGCAGATAGCGTCGTGGGCGGGGCCGTCCATGATTATCAAACCCTTCTCCGTCGGTTTCTCGGCGAAGTCAACCACCTGCTTTATCGTGGTCGTGCCGCCCTTGAGCACCGCCCCCAGCGACTTCTCTTCGAGGGTGGTCAGGCCGCCTTCGATGTTGCCCGGCGAAGGCTCGGAGCCGCGGATATCAACTCCCGCCTTGAATGCCATGGCCTCCATCGCCGAGGTTATCTCATAGATACGCTTTTTGACTGTCTCATTGGCCGCTCGGCGCTCCAGGATTTGTTCGGCGCCGATAATTTCCGGTGTTTCGGATAGGAATACCGTGCCGCCCATATCCACCAGGTGGTCGCAGGCGTGCCCGAGGGCCGGGTTGGCGGTCAGCCCGGAGAAGGTGTCCGAGCCGCCGCAGTTTGTCCCGAGCACAAGCTCGGAGATATCTACGGGTTCGCGCGCGGCACTGGCAGCTTCCTTGAGCAGCTTTTCCACCAGGAATTTGCCCTTTTCTACCGATTTGGTGGTGCCGCCTTCGTCCTGAATACTGACCGTCTCAAAGCGTTGGCCGGCCGAGTCCAGTTTTTCTGCTATCGTTCGGGGGGTAATCAACTCACAGCCGAGTCCCACCAGCAGGACGCCGGCAACGTTGGGGCTGGCGCAAAATCCCGACATTGACCTTATTATATGCTCTTTTTCCACGCCCATGTGACCGCAGCCGTGGGGATGAGTGACGAAAACGGTATTTGGAGTTGCCCGGTGTATCATCTCGGCGACGGCGCTGGCGCAGATAACCGTGGGGAATATCAGCACGTGATTACGCGTGCCGACCGTGCCGTTGGCTCTCCGGTATCCCATGAAATTCATTGTATATCGCCCCTTCCCCGCAGGCCTTCGACGTTATGAATGTGTACGTGTTCGCCGGCCTTTATCCTGGCGGTTGCCTGCCCGATGACTTCTCCGTACTTGATTATCTCGTCACCCGATTCTATACCCCGCAGGGCGAACTTGTGTCCGACGGGGATATCCTGGAGAAGAGTGACGCCGGTATCCTTGGCTACGTTAACGACTTCACCGCTTTTCAGCTGGCGTACCGCCGTGGCAACATTATCTTCCCGGTTGAGAATAATGGCTTCTATGGTCATTTCACATTCTCCGGCTTTATTATGGGATGATTGGCGGCTCTCCTGTCAATTTTAGTTCGGTAGCCGCCAGTCCACCCTGGAGCGGTCGAAGAGGAGTCGGTTTATCAAAATACCACTTATCTTGTCACTCGATTTCAAGTCGACAATGAGGCCGGCAGTGAGACGCCTGATGATTATCATCAGGATAAACAGGGCTGCCAGGCTCCAGGTTATTTCCGGCGGCTCGTCCAGCCACCAGGCCGCCAGCGGCAACGCCAGGAAGCAGAGGAACATCCCCACCGGCAGACTCTTACTGTAATTTCCGCCGACTATCGGCTGCCTGTCCTCCCCTTTATCGAACAATCGCGGCGCTGTCCTGAAAACGAGTGATATTATCAGCGGAACCAGCCCGATTAGCGCCGGTTGCCATGCCAGGGCGAAAACCATCGCCAGGGCTATGCTGTTGCCCTTTTCGCCGTCGAACCTGTTAAAGACGGGCCACATCTGTCCCACCACCGCAGCCACCCCGGCTATAGCGATATAGATAATCTCAAAATCAAGGGCTTTGCCGACCAGCACCGGAATTACACCCTTGGAGAATTCACCGATGATGCCGATGACAGCAAGGGTTTTACCGCCTTTACTCCATAACGTCTGGTGAAAATCGCCGTCCAGACTGACACGGCGGAACCTGGCAAGTAAAGTCAAATGGGGCAGGGAGCCGATTAAGTACCCCCCGGCGATAAGCGCGATTCCCGGCAGCATGACCTATATTAGCATATATCAGCTCTCATGTTTAAATAGGATCGATTTGCTTTGAATATTGACAGGATGTATGAGTGGCGGTAAAATATAATTAGGTGCAACCAAATAATTAGTAAAATACAAAAAATTAAGGTGGAGGCAAATACCGATGATAATGAGCCCGCAAGAACTGATAGAAGATATCTTGAAAATGTCGGAAAATATTTATAATGCTATTCCTCTGGATTTGCCGCCGGAGTGGTTGAATTCGGACTTAACGGTAGCTCAACTCCGCATATTGCTGGTACTCCAGGCTCAGGGGCCCAGCCGGATGAGCGATGTTGCTTCGGTAACCGGCGTTACCCTGCCGACGGCTACCGGAGTGGTCGATAACCTGGTCAGGAAGAATTTCGTGGTCAGGGAAAACGATCCGCAGGACCGCCGGCTGGTTATCTGCCGGTTATCTGACCGGGGGCAGGAACTGATTAACAAGATGTGGAAATCCGGACGGTTCCAGATGAAAAATATGCTGGATGGCTTAACCCCCGGGCAACTTGAAAAAGCCCGGGAAGTTGCCCGAATGCTTCTGGATAACGTAACCAGGAATGCTGCCGGGGCTGCCGAAGGCGGTGGTGGATGACGAGGCTTTCCAATGCAATCGGGCGATTTATCCGCCGCTGGCCCTGGCTGATAATCATTGTCGTTATCGCAATATCGGCAGCGGCGGTACCCGGTATTACCAGGTTGGAACAGGATACCGGTTTTGATGCGTTTATCTCGCCGGATGACCCCATAGCGCAGGCAAACTCACGCTACCAGGCTGAATTCGGCGGGGAATCGATAGTCGTTCTTATTACCGGGCAGGTTGATGACGTTTTTACCAACGACAACCTGGCTGTACTGGCCGATTTTGAGCAGTTTATCCTCCTCGACAGCCGATATAAGTCTGTTTTCGGTCCCGTATCCGTACTCAACGCCGCCTGGCAGGAAATCAACCGGGGACAGCCGGTCGGCCCCGTGCCTCTGGACAATCCGGATTTTATTATTTCTGTCCTCTATGACGAAACGGGAGAAATCAGTTCGGCCATGAGACCCTTCGTCCCGGACGATAACCATTTGCTTATCAATATCACCCCTCTGGGGAATATAGACGACGATGCGGCCCTGCAGCTCTCTACGGACATAGAGACCTTTTTCAACCTCAATAATCTGAATCTGGCGGAAACCACCGTAATCTCAGGTGCGAAAGTGGTAAATGCCATCAGCACCAGTATGGGCAGTAACATGAGTTACCTGCTGGCGTTGTCGGTGATAGTCATGATACTGGTCCTGGCGCTGCTGTTCCGGGTACGCTGGCGGCTTTTATCTCTTTTTATGGTGTGCATCAGCGCCCTGTGGACGTTCGGGATAATGGGTTACTTTTCCATTCCCCTCACCATGGCGACCATGGCGGTACTGCCGATTCTCATCGGGTTGGGGATTGATTTTTCCATCCAGTTTCACAACCGTTACCAGGAGGAAATACTGAGAACCGACTCCGTGGGAGAGGCAGTGGTGATTTCCGTTACCCACATGCTGCCGATTGTCGGCATCGCCTTGCTGGCGACGATAATCGGGTTTATCACGCTGTACATATCCAAAGTGCCCATGATACGCGATTTCGGTGTCGTCCTGGCAATCGGTATCGTCTTCAGCTATATCGTCGCTTTATTACTTCTGCACAGCGTAGTCTACCTGGCGGACCGAAATGCTCCTGTTAAAAAGCTGAAGGTTGCCTCCAGAGAAGCCAGCGGTAGAATCGAACGCATACTGGAGAAGATTGGTAATCTGGCGGTTAAAAATACGGTATGGATTTTCATCATCGCCGTGATTTTTGCTGTCGCCGGGGGCGTTGTCGACCACTGGCTGCCGGTAAATACCGACTACGAAGAACTGATGCCCCAGGATACAACCGAGCTGATGGAAACGACGCAGTTACGGGAAATTGTCGGTACCGGTGAAACGATTGAATTCATCATAGAATCTGAAGACGTTACGTCCGCCGAGTCCCTCAGCTGGCAGAAGGATTTCCTGAATGAAATGATTAACCTGCATCCGGAAATACTGGCCGAAGAAAGCCTGGCGAGCGTAGTGAGTGATGCTTCGGGAGGGGTAATCCCGCCTCAAAATCAGATTGATGTGATTCTCAGTGGCATTCCGCCGGAGCAGCTGGCTCAATTTCTATCCGATGATGGTAAGATGACCAGAATATCCGTCAATATCCCCTACGTGTCCCTGCAGGAAATACTTGCACTAATCCAGGCGATACAAGCTGAAGCCGGGCCGCCGCCGGGAACAGCGCTTTCCCCGGTGGGCAGCGTGGCGTTGGGGGCTAATATCATGGACGCGGTAGTCGGTTCACGACTCAACCTGAACCTTATCTGCCTCGGGGCTGTTCTGGTCGTTCTGCTGCTGGTTTACCGGCGTTTGGGAATCACGATATTTACCTTTTTACCGGTGGGAGCCGTTATCGCCTGGTCCTCTCTGGACATGTATCTCATCGGGATCCCCCTGAATCCGCTTACCGCCATACTCGGTGTACTCATTATCGGTATCTGCACCGAGTTCATGGTGCTCCTGATGGGCCGGTACGATGAAGAAAAGAAGCGGGGACTATCACCCCGGGACGCCATGGTAACGGCGCTGGCGAAAATAGGCCGGGCTATCGTGACGACGGCTATTACCACGCTCGGCGGATTCGGGGTGCTGATAGCCTCAAACTTTGTAATGATACGCGATTTCGGTATCGCGACGGTAGTCGGGGTATTTCTCTGTATGGTGATTACGATGACGGTGATGCCGGGGCTTATCGTAAGATATGAAGAATGGCGT
>JASFHJ010000124.1:0-5087 GCA_050123255.1 Dehalococcoidia bacterium | reverse complement strand
GCGTTTTATCAAAGGTGCCCCGCATTTGGGGCAAATAGTGTTGCTGGCATATCGCTGTTTTAGTGATTTTACATGCGAAATCCCCGCAAGAAGAGGGGTGTTGCTTTTTATGGTTTGCAGATTGTACCATGCAGCTGCAACCTCTTTATCTGATAATAAGACTTCCTTTTTACTTTTTATGTAGCTTGTGTGATTTCCAAAGATAACATTTTCTGGAAATATAGTCTTTGGTTCGCAACCGCCCCAAAAAACGACAACCGAATGAATTTTATTCTCAGGAATATTTAAGGTTTCAGCAACTGCTTTCGTATGTTTATAGTTTTGATTTAGAGGATTTTGAAACGAATGCTTATTCTTGAATCCCTTGTTAAAAGTTAGCTCCGTCCATCGTTTATCTTTTTTGTTTCCGAAGATCCATCCTTTAAAATTTTTAGTCTCTATTACGAATATCCCGTATTTGGATACTACTATCTGATCGATTTGCGTGGTACCGAGTTTCGTTTCCATCATAACGTTGTTAATCTGGAGATATGTATCTTTATCCAGGAATAATTTCTGGATGAGTTTTGTTTTATATTCGCCTGTTCGTCCTTTTATAAATGCCTCTATAGACATTTTCCCTCCCAAAGAGAGCAGTACTATTAACATTCTAAAATTGACATAACACTATGTCTATGGTACTTTCCGGCTAATTACCTCAAATAAGTGTTGGTATAACCGTCTCCTTTGACCATCCTCTGATAGGGCAGGTATAATTTTTAAAGTAATCATGAGTAAAAATACACCGAAGACCACCATAGCTGTCGACAGCCTTGGCTGCAAGCTCAACCAGGCGGAAATGGAGAGCCTGGCCCGGCAGCTTGCCAGAGCCGGATACAAGCTGGTATCGCCGGCGGACAGGGCGGACATATATATACTCAATTCCTGCACGGTTACCCACATCGCCGACCGCAAGACCCGGCAAAAGCTCCGGGGTTATCACCGGCTTAACCCGGTCGCACGGCTGGTGGTAACCGGGTGCTATGGCCAGCGAAAACCGGGTGAACTTGAAACTCTGGATGGGGTGGCGATGGTGGTGGGTAACGAAAAGAAGCCGGATATTCCCCGGCTGATAAAAGATATCGGGATAACCGATGGAATACACCCGACGGATTCTCCGGAACTTAATGAAAACCACCGCCGTACGCGGTCGTTTATCAAGATCCAGGATGGCTGCAGGAACTTCTGCGCTTACTGCATCGTGCCGCTGGTGAGAAGCCGGGAGCTAAATATACCGCCGGATGTGGTTATCGATGAAATTATAGCGAGAGAGAAAGAAGGCTACCGGGAAGTAGTCCTTACCGGCACGGAGATAGGCCGGTATCGATACGAGGATATCTGCCTGGAAAGCCTGATCGAGAGGATATTAATGGAGACGGGCATTACGCGTATCCGGCTTTCCTCGCTACAGCCCCTGGAGATAACACCGGAACTGGTGGCGCTCTGGCAGGATTCCCGGCTATGTCCCCATTTTCATATATCGCTCCAGAGCGGCAGCGATAGCGTACTTACCAGAATGAAACGGCGATACAACACCGGTGAATACCGGCGGACGGTTGAGCTTATCCGGGGTAACGTACCTGACGTTGCCGTTACCACGGACGTAATCGTCGGCTTTCCCGGCGAGACCGACGCCGAATTCCGGGAAACTCTGGATTTCTGCCGCGAGATACGGTTTGCCCGTATCCACGTCTTTCCTTACTCAACCCGCCCCGGCACCGCCGCCGCCGTCATGGTTCCGAAAGTATCCAATATTGTTCAAAAAGAACGCAGTCGTCAAGTGCTGGCGTTGGCTGAGGAACGTTCCCGTAAATACCGGGAGTCTTACCCGGGCAGGGAGATGGAAGTTCTCTTCGAGCAGAAGTCCGGCGGTTTCTGGACGGGGCTGACCGGTAACTATATTAAGGTTTACGTGAAAAGCCGGGCGGACTTAACTAACAGGATAGTGTTAGTCAGGCTTACGAATATATACCGCGATGGTGTCCGGGGAGAGCTGCTCTAGGTCTTCCTGGCAGGGTTGACCGACTCGCAGGGCACCCTGGTCTGGCAGAGCCCGCAGCCGGATACGCTTTTCTCGAGGTCGTAGGTTTCCGGTCTGTAACCGATGCCTTTTAAGTATTGTCCGCACCTGATTTTATCATGACCGGCTTCGGTGATGGCTCCGGCGGGACAGCGTTTGATGCATTCTCCGCAATTTCCGTCGGCATAGAACAGGCAGTTGGCGTAAGGACCGGAGGCTGTCCGCGGACTGGCAGGTATATCCAGGTCGGTAACGACGCTGCCGCAGCGGTGGGCGATGCCGCTTTCGGTGATGAATCCGTCCGAAAGGCTGAAGGTGCCGAGTCCGGCGGCGTAGGCTATGTGCCTCTCCGACCAGTTGGAAAACAAGCCTTTATCGGTCCTTTTTATCTGGAAATGGGTGGTCTTCATCGGGGCGGTAGCCAGGTACCCCTTTTCGATAAGGAAAGCGACCACATAATCGCGCAGGGCATCGTTGAAAACCTCCCCGAACCAGCGCTGGTGGGACCATAACCGGGAGGGGATTTTTGTTTCTTCGCGATTCGACTTTCTCGTTTTTTCGGATACCGGTAGAATCCAGCTTATGACGGTAAGTTTATCCGGTAATTCCCCGGGGGCTTTTTCGTATACCCTGGAAAGGGCTTCCCTCGGCGTCATATGAGAGGAGTCGATAACCGATTTGTATTCACTGAAAACGGGATCGTCGCCATCGGCGAACTGTACCAGGGGCATGCCGAAAATGAGGTCGTTTTTATCTGTCGGCATCCGGTTTACCGGGCTGCTGGCAGCTAACGACCTTATGGCATTGGTGATTTCCGAGGCTGAATCCACGGCGTTTCCTCCCGGTTTTCGGTATGTGGAATATTTAGAGCCGGATTCTACTGCACGGCAGGACGGCGTTTCAGGATTTTACGTAGAGTCGGGGTAGGCATCAGGAAGTCGTCTTCCGAGTAATATGCTTCACTGATGAGTCGCATTTTCTCGAGAATCGCGTAGAAATTAACCGCCCAGCCAATACCCATCACGGTATCTGAGAAGACCTCGTTGCTCTCGGTATTCCAGTAAGCTTGCTTGAGTCGTTCCAGCGTCGGAAAGCGGAAATCATAGGGGATAACCCCTACTTTTCCGTGCCAGTGCCTTTCCTCTTCAGGTTTCTCCAGTTCCTGACAGACAGCCGTTACCGCTATAGTGACAACCGCTGCTTCCATGAAGTTAAGCAACCACTCCCTGCTACTCATGATAACTCCTTTGAGCTAACTTTTGTTTCCATCCCCAGCACTACCGAGGTTTCAATTTGTCTTTGCGATATGTCCCAGTATTTAGATAATAACCCAACTCTATCCGGCATATCAACAAAGCCGTGTTTCCGGTAGAAATCTATTGCCCAGGTGGCGGCTCTCCATGTGCCCACCAACAGCCTTGTGGAAGTGGTAATATTTTTAAGGTGATTAAGTAACCGGCCGCCAATGCCCCGGTTCTGGTATTCCGGGAGGACGTAGGCGTGACGAATCAGGGTGACATCTTTGACTGGCTCTATTCCCATAACACCCACCAGTTCGCCGCCGCTTTCATAGCCGTAGAAAGTGACTCGCTTCAGTTCTCCGAGTAAATCGTCCATCGGCATATAGGGCTGGTGGTAGCAGTCCGGTTCCAGTTCACCTTCGTAGGCTTTGGCCGCTTCATTAATGATGAAATAGAGTCTCTCTGTCTCGTCCGGTCGGCACTTGCGAATCATCGATACGGATTTATCTTATTGTATAGTCACATTAAATGCAATCCAGTGTGAAATATTGTTGATTTTATTGTTTTGAAAATTTTAGTTGTGCTATAATTGGTGCGTGATGCTGGATATCAGTACTAAACAGAAAAAACTATAATCCTGGCATTACCGCATTTTCATTTTTACCCCCATCATAATAGTAACAGGAGATATTGTCTACGCGAATAATAAGATGCGGATAATTGGAGGTGATTTTGAACAAATATCTTGCAGCCCTGCAACCCAAGCTAGCTAAAGATGATTATAAAAAAATAAGTGTTATTACCAATCCACGGATACACCAGGCTGTCTTTGAGTCGGCGGAGCTGTGCAATCCGGCCAGCATCTTCATCTGCAGCGATACGCCGGACGAGGTTGCTTATATCAGGAATATGGCGATAGTCTCCGGCGAGGAGAGCGCCGCCCTGGCGATACCGGGGCACACCTTCCACTTCGACGGTCCCAACGACCAGGGACGCGACCGCGCCGTGACCAAGCTGCTGGTTCCCAAGGGCGATATACTCAGCGAGGCCCTCAACCAGATGGACCGCGAAGACGGGCTGGCGGAAGTCCGCGCCCTGTGCAAGGACGCCATGCAGGGGCGTACCATGATTGTCCGCTTTCTTACTTTGGGTCCGGCCGACTCCGCATTCACCATTTATTGCCTGGAATGCACCGATTCCTGGTACGTTTCCCACAGCGTCGACCTCCTTTACCGCAAGGGATACGAGTCTTTCCGTAAGGCGGGAGAGGACATGGTCTTCTTCAATACCCTGCATACGGCAGGTAAACTTGATGACAATATGAAAAGCGTGGACTATGATAAGAAACGCATTTACATCGACTACACCACCGATACCGTCTACAGCGTCAACAACCAGTACGCCGGCAACTCCATCGGTTTTAAGAAGCTGGCCCTCCGGCTGGCTATCCGCAAGGCTCACCAGGAAGGCTGGCTGGCGGAGCACTTCATGATTATGGGTGTCTTCGGTCCCGACAAACGTAAGACCTATATCGCCGGGGCTTTCCCCAGCGCCTGCGGTAAGACCTCCACCGCTATGCTCCCCGGTGAGACGATTTTAGCCGACGACATCGGCTACGTGCGCAACATCAAGGGCGTCTGCCGGGCGGTCAATATAGAATCCGGCATCTTCGGGATTATCCAGGACATCAATCCCAAGGACGACCCCCTTATCAATGATATACTTACCAGTCCGGGCGAGATAATATTCTCGAATATCCTGGTCAAGGACGCCAGGCCCTGGTGGCT
>JASFHJ010000123.1:0-5121 GCA_050123255.1 Dehalococcoidia bacterium | reverse complement strand
GGATTCGGCATCCACCGAACCGATAACTATCGAGCCGTCGTCGTTGACATCAATAGTAGTCTTGGTTTCCTCGATAATCGACCGGATGGTCTTGCCGCCGGTACCGATAACCGCCCCAATCTTGCTGGGATCGATTTTTATCGTGGTCATGCGAGGCGCGTACCGGCTGACTTCGGAACGACTGGTGTCGATGGTCTCGTTCATTTTGTCCAGGATGAACATGCGTCCGTCTTTGCCCTGGGATAACGTCTTCTCAATAATTTCCAGTGTAAGACCCTTGAGCTTGGTATCCATCTGGATGGCGGTAATACCCTGGCGGGTACCGGCGATTTTGAAGTCCATATCGCCGTTGAAATCTTCCTGCCCTTCGAGGTCGGTCAGGACAACGAATTTACCGTCGTCGCCGGTAATCAGACCCATGGCGATACCGGCCACCGCGGCTTTCACCGGGATACCGGCATCCATTAGAGAGAGACTGCCGGCGCAAACACTGGCCATGGAGGTGCTGCCGTTGGAACTCAAGACCTCGGAGACAAGGCGGATGGTATAGGGAAAGTCCTCATCCGTCGGCAGAACGGGCGCCAGAGCCCTCTCGGCGAGAGCGCCGTGTCCCGTTTCACGACGGCTGGTGGAACCGACCCTTCTTACCTCACCGGTGGAGAACCCCGGGAAGTTATAGTGATGCATAAAACGCTTGCTTTCTTCAATACCCAGCCCGTCGAGCATCTGCTCCTTGCGGGTGGAACCCAAAGTGGTAATCGTTAACACCTGGGTCAGACCCCGGTTGAACAGGCCCGAGCCGTGGGTACGCGGTAATATACTCACTTCACAACTCAATGGACGTATCTCGGTAATAGCCCGGCCGCCGATACGCTGATTTTTATCCAGGATTTTCGTTCTTAAGACGTATCTGTGCCGCTGGTCGAGGGCTTCCAGGATCTCTTTTTCCGTGTAGTTCTCACCGTACTCGGTTATGGCGCCTGCCTTCAGCTCGTCCCAGGCAGCTTGACGTACTTCCTTTTCAGGAATATCCAGCATAGCGGATAGTTTGTCGTCATAACCCGCGGCGACAGCCGATTGCAGTTCCGCGCTGGTCCCGGCTTCGGGTACGGATAATTTCTCTTTCCCGGCTGCCTGCTGTAACTGCTCCTGGATTCTGATAATTTCCTGGTTCGCTTCGTGGGCCAGTTTAATAGCTGCCATAACTATATCCTCGGATATTTCCCTGGCGCCGGCTTCAACCATGATGACTTTTTCTTTAGTGCTGACGACGACCAGGTCCAGCTGGCTTTCATCAAACTGGGTCATCAACGGATTGATTACATACTCTCCGTTTATATATCCGACGTTGACCGCTCCGATAGGCCCGTCGAAGGGCAGTTTGGAAAGCGATAATGCCGCCGAAGCGCCGATTACCGACAGTATATCGGGGTCGTTTTCCTGGTCGGCGGAAAGAACCGTGGTGATAATCTGGATTTCACTCCGCCAGGTCTTGGGCAGCAGCGGCCGGATGGGCCGGTCCGTCTGCCGGCAGGCCAGGATTGCAGCCTCGCTGGGGCGCCCCTCCCGCCTGATAAAACCGCCGGGGATTTTCCCGGCAGCGTAGAGCCTTTCTTCGTAGTCGATAGTCAGGGGGAGAAAATCCACCCCTTCACGTGCTTCCCGGTTAAAGCATACCGTCACCAGTACCACCGTATCCCCGTAGCGTACGGTAACGGCGGCATCCGCCTGACCGGCAAGCTTTCCCGTTTCAATAATAAGATTGCGACCACCGACGTCGCAGTTAAATGATTGTGGTATCAAAAGATTTTCCTTCCATCAATAAGGCTTTTACTTACGCAGTCCCAGCCTCTTAATAAGTTTATTATATCGTTCCATATCCTCACGGCTGAGATAAGCTAAAAGCCTCCGCCTCTGCCCGACGAGTTTAAGGAGACCGCGCTGAGTATGATAGTCATGGCGGTGGGCCGCCATATGCGATGTTAACTGGTTTATCCTCTCGGTTAACAGAGCTACCTGTACCTCAGTTGAACCGGTATCACCTTCGCGAGCCTGATATGTAGTGATTATTTCTGTCTTTCTGTCTTTGTCCAAATATATACCTCACCCACTATATATTATGTATATTAATGCTTACGCCCAATTATAACACAGGTAGGCTGATAAGTAAACGGAAGTCCGGATGCTATGATACATCTTTAGCCCATGTCTAATCAAGGGATGAAAAGAAAATATCGTACAAAATTAAGCCCGACCCCCATTAGTAAAATATCTATTCCCACCCGACCGCCCTCGTATCATCCTGCTATTGTCCAGTAATGACGCCTCCCCTTATCCCATCGTTAAATCTTCATTAGTTCCTCCTTACGAAGGAGGGAGACAGATCAGTAAAGACGTGGACATTTTACATGATGTTCCGCATCCTTTCCTTTTCATAAAGGAAGACGGAGATGGGTTTATACAAGGGTGTTCAAGAGGGGCAGAGCCCCTCTTTTCCTCTATGGGAGGGCGGGTGGGACAATAAATCATTCGGGGTGGGGGAAAGGGTTTGAGGTATATTATTCCCTTTGATTTGCCCGCATACATTCCCTGCCTTATAATTGATATTGTAAGTATCATGCACGAATACAGCATCACGGAAAGCATATTGTCGATAGCGCTGGAAAAAGCCCGGGAAGCCAACGCCGGGAAAATCACGCAGGTGAACCTGGTAATCGGGGATTTATCCGGAATCGTGGCGGAGTGCGTCCAGTTCTATTTCGACCACATCAGCAAGGACACGCTGGCGGACGGCGCCAGTCTCGTATTTACCACCCGACCGACGCTGGTACACTGCCACAAGTGCGACAAGACCTTTACCCCGAAGGACGGTGACTGGTCCTGCCCGGAATGCCGGGAAACAGGCATGGATATTGTATCCGGGCGCGAATGCTATATGGAAAGTATCGAGGTGGAATAAATGGCTATTAAGGTAATCAAGGTAGGCGAGGATATCCTGGGAGCTAACGACGAGCAAGCCCGCGTAAACAAAGAACTACTGGATAAAAACAGGGTTTTCACCATCAATATCATGTCATCGCCCGGAGCCGGTAAGACCAGCACCATCATGGGCACGATAAACCGGCTCAAGGACAAAGTAAAAATCGCCGTTATCGAGGGCGACGTTGCGTCCAGCGTCGATTCCGAGAAAATCAACGCAATGGGAATACCGGTGGTCCAGATAAACACCGCCGGCGGCTGTCACCTCGACGCCAACATGGTCGAAAACGCTTTGAAAAACCTGTCGCTGGAGGAAATCGACCTCCTGTTCATCGAGAACGTCGGCAACCTCATCTGCCCCAACGCTTTCGCGCTGGGTGAAGACCGCCGCATCATGATATCCAGCACGCCGGAGGGCGATGACAAACCTCAAAAATACCCGGCCATGTTCGCCGATACCGACATTATCCTGCTCAACAAGACCGACCTCCAACCATACCTCGATTTCAACCCGGATGCGTTCCGGAAAACCATTCACAGCCTGAACTCCGACGCCACCATCTTCCCGGTTTCCTGCAAGACCGGCGACGGGATGGAGGAGTGGTATTCCTGGCTGGAATCGCAAGTCGCCGGGAAGAAGGGTAACCTGGGTTCATGACGAAAACCTCCACCCTCGGACGGGTTCATATCAGCGTCAGGGGCGTGGTACAGGGGGTAGGCTTCCGGCCTTTTATCTACCAGCTGGCGACCCGTCATAACCTCAGGGGATGGGTATGCAATACCTCCGAGGACGTCAAGATAGAGATCGAGGGCGAGGCAAAAGACCTCGAAAGCTTTATCCAATCGTTGGAGAAGGAAGCGCCTCCGGTTTCGCATATCGAGGATATTAAAATCACCCGGGGAACACCGTCCGGCTATCAAAACTTCGAGATACGGCACAGCGTGGCCGAAGAGGGTAAATACCAGCTGGTATCACCGGACATCGCCACCTGCCCGGACTGCCTGGAAGAGATTTTCGAACCCGATGACCGCCGCTATCTCTATCCTTTTACCAACTGCACCAACTGCGGTCCGCGGTTCACCATTATCACCGATATCCCCTACGACCGGCCCAACACCACCATGAGGTCGTTCACGATGTGCCCCGAATGTCGGAAGGAATACGAAAACCCCCTCGACCGGCGCTTTCACGCCCAGCCCAACGCCTGCCCGGTATGCGGTCCCCGACTGGAACTGGTTGATAATAAAGGTAAAGCGTATGTCTGCGATGACGTTATCGATAAAACAGCCGAATTACTCGGGGCAGGCAAGATTATCGCTGTCAAGGGACTGGGCGGCTTTCTGCTGGCCTGCGATGCCACCAGCCGGGAAGCGGTTTCACAGCTACGCCGGCGAAAAAACCGCCCTTCCAAACCCCTGGCGATAATGGTCTCTTCTCTTGATGAAGCCGAAAGATACTGTTACATCAGCAAGGAAGAAGCCGAGTTGTTACGGTCGGCGGGAAGCCCGATTGTCCTGTTGAAACGGAAAGAGGATACAAAAATCATCCCGGAAATCGCGCCCGGACTGAAATACCTGGGGCTGATGCTACCCTACACGCCAATGCACTATATACTTTTACACCGAGTGGAACTCCCGCTGGTGATGACCAGCGGGAATCTCAGCGAGGAACCGATCGCCAAGGATAACGATGAAGCTTTCCGGAGATTGTCCGGCATCGCCGACTACTTCCTGATGCACAACCGGGACATTTACACCCGGTACGACGACAGCGTCATGATAGTGGAAACCGATATTCCCCGGTTTACCCGACGCGCCCGGGGCTATGCTCCCTATCCCATTAAACTTAACCGGAACAGCCGACAGATTCTGGGGTGCGGAGCGGAGGAAAAGAATACCTTCTGCCTAACGCGGGACAATTTCGCTTTTATCAGCCAGCACATCGGCGACATGGAGAACATGGAAACGCTGGAGCACTTCACCAACACTATTGAATTATACAAGCAATTATTCCGCATCCAACCGGAAATAATCGCCTGCGACCTTCACCCGGAATATTTACCAACCAAATACGCCAAAGAACTGGCGGTAAAAAACCCGGAACTGAAGATGGTGCCGGTGCAGCATCACCATGCTCATATC
>JASFHJ010000122.1:0-5172 GCA_050123255.1 Dehalococcoidia bacterium | reverse complement strand
CCTTTAAAATCCGATAACTTTCCCGGAGCACTATTGAGGGATTTTCTAACACGTGAACCAGGTTAGCCATGAAAATACTATTAAATTTCCCATCAGGGAAATCTGTATTCTCACAATCGGCTTTTTCTATTATTACATTTTGACAATCTTTTAGTTGATTTCTTGACACCGCCAACATCTCATCCGAAAGATCTGTTGCCGTAACATTGCCGGCATTAGCCGCTAAAGTCTTGGTGTAAAAACCAGCACCGCATCCAAGCTCTATGAGTTCCCCCAGACCGCTTTCACCAGATAATCTCTCCAGGATTGCTTGCTGGATGGTCCCTCCGACAATATACCTTTGTTCCTCGTTAAAGTTGTTGGCGAACTTACTCCAGTATTTCTCTTTCCTATAATCTTCCATAGATATTACCTCCCCCATATAGATATATATTGGCCAGCAGACGAAACGATATTTCACTCATTGTGCTTATTCCTGTAAGCAAAGTAGCACTTACCTAAATGTGTGTCAAGAACCTTAAATTATCGCCTAGTATATCTTCAGAAGATATTAAAGTAACATTTTAGAAAAAAAAAAGGGGAGCAATTATACTCCCCTAAAAATATCTTCTAGCTTCTTTAGTCCATCACCATTGAATGAACATCGGCATGATAACGTGGGTGTAGTTTTCCGTACCCACCGGTCTTATCAGGCCCGGACTGGACGCATTGGTGATTTCCAGGGAAACCTGTGATTCGTGCAGGACACTGAGAACATCGGTGAGGTATTTTCCATTGAAAGCTATCTTGGACTCATCGCCCTCGACCGTGGCGTCGATTTCACCCACGTCGTCGCCGATTTCTTCCGAACGGGCGGAAACGGTAAGCCTGCCGGGATTCGCCTCGCCGCCGGGAGTTATCATCAGCCGTACTATGCCGCTGCCGTCACGGGCAAAAATAGAAGCCGTACGCGTTGCCTGGAGGAATTCGCTGACATTAACGATTACCCGGGTGGTATAGCTCTGGGGTATGAGCTGGCTGTAGTTGGGGAAAGAACCCTGGATAAGCTGGGACACGAGGTTCACGCTCTCCATCTGGAATAATATCTGGCTCTTATTGGGATTCAGGGTGACGTTAACGGGTTCTTCGTTATCGGCAATAAGCCGGTTCAGTTCGGCGAGGGTGCGCGCCGGGATGATAACTTCGGTCTTTTGTTCCACCGGCGTTGCCAGCGGCAGTTCGTAGACCGCCAGCCGGAAGCCGTCGGCGGCAGCCAGTACCAGCGAGTCGTTTTCGAACCTGGCGCTGACACCGGTGAGTACCGGTCGCGATTCCTCTACGGCCGCCGCGAAAACGACCTGGTTGATGCCCTGCCGCAAGGCATCCACTTCCACGGTAGTCTTGATGCCCTCGTCGACACTGGGTATGGGCGGGAAATCTTTGGCATCGACGCCACTGATGCGGGCTTCGAATCGGGCGCACTTCAAACCGAGGGTCTTTGTCTGCGGAGAAAGCTGGAAATCAATGGTGTCGTTGGGGAGAGAACTCACGAATTCAGTGAGGAGCCGGGCGGGAATAGTGATGGTGCCTTCGTCTTCTATCTTGGCCCCTATCCAACAGCTGATAGCCATTTCCAGGTTGGTGGCAACCAGTTTCAATCGCCCGTCTTCCGTAGCTAAAAGAACGTTGTTGGTAATGGGCAGGGTCGTCCGCGTAGCCACGGCTCTACCGACGATATTAAGTCCCTTGTTGAGATTCTCCTGAAGACAGGACAGCTTCATGGTACACCCCCAATTTTTCCAGTGGTTGACTAGTATACAACATGAACGCGGTACTATTCAAGCTCTATCTGGCCGCTCTTGCCCCCGCTCTTCTTTACCAGCCGGACATTGTCAATTTTCATACCGCGGTCAACGGCTTTACACATATCGTATATCGTCAAAGCGGCTACCGCCGTTGCCGTCATAGCTTCCATTTCCACGCCGGTTTTACCGCTGCTTTTAACTGTGGTGGTAATTTCTATGGTGGAATTCTTTTCATCTGGACTGAAGGTAATATCGATATTCTCCAGGAGAATGGGATGACAGAGGGGGATAAGCTCCGGTGTACGTTTGGCGGCCATCGTCCCGGCCAATTGGGCGACCGAAAGAACGTCGCCTTTGGCGGTACCACCCTGTTTGATCATCTGGAAGGTAGCCGGTTGCATCCTGACAACTCCCTTGACGACCGCCTGGCGGACCGTATCGGCTTTACCGCCGACATCCACCATGCGCGGTCGGCCGGATTCATCCATATGAGACAGCTTTTTCTCAGCCATGGTTTTTACCCGCCTACCTGAGAGAAGGGTCTGCCGTTGCGTTTTTTACCTTCGGCCAGGCTATGACCGGCCGGTTTGCAGGCAACCGTCTGCTCTATCAGGGCTTTAATCTCGGCAACCGTAGCACCGCGTCGCAGGGCTTCCTTGACGTCTATCTCTTCTTCGCTGAGCAGGCAGGGACGCAGCTTTCCGTCGGCGGTCAGGCGGAGTCGGTTGCACTGATAGCAGAAATGTTCGGTAACCGGGGTGATAAAACCGATGGTGCCGCTGGCGCCGGGCAACCGGAAATATTTAGCGGGACCGTTGCCGGCCTTGTGCTGGGTCGGCTCAAGTGTGCCCAGCGACTCAATTTTCTCCCTCATTTCGCTGACGGAGACCAGCCGGGGTGTCAGGTATTCATCATCAAGTACCGGCATATGCTCGATGAAGCGTACGTGCCAGCCGTCGGTGACGGTTTTTCGGGCGAAGTCGATGATTTCGTCATCGTTGACATTCGACATGACCACCATGTTTATCTTCACCGGGTCCAGCCCGACCTTGTAGGCGGCTTCGATGCCTTCAAGCGTATCCTTGAGTTCACCGCAGCGGGTTATCTGCCGGAACCTGTCCGGATTGAGGGTATCCAGGCTGATATTGACACGGTTCAGTCCGGCTTCTTTGAGTTCGGAAGCATATTTCGAAAGCAAGATGCCGTTAGTGGTGAGGGCAATATCATGGATGCTCTCAACGCCGGCGATTAGCTTTACCAGTGCGGGGACACCCGCTCTCACCAGCGGCTCACCGCCGGTCAGCCGGACTCTGTCGATGCCCATCTCCGCGGCGGCTTCCACCACCCGGTAGATTTCTTCATAAGAGAGGATATCATTGTGAGACATCGTGGTGACGCCTTCCTCCGGCATGCAGTAAATACACCGCAGGTTACAGCGGTCGGTCACCGAGATGCGCAAGTAATTAATCGGACGTTGGAACGAATCGGATATTCCGGTCATTTATATACCCTTCTAGCTGTATTATACATTAAAGCTATGGCGATAAGCTATAGAGTTGATATATAATGGCGGAAAGCCGAAGAAAAGCCGGGATTACTGATAGATATTGGATACAGGGAGAGAGCTATGCCGCAAGAGATAATACCGCTAAGTAATTCAATAGTCAACTGCTACCTGCTTAAAAACGACGATGATTACGCGCTGATAGATACCGGATTCTCTTTGCAGAGACGTTCCGTTAAAAGTGCTTTGATACGGGCTGGTTGCCAACCCGGCAATCTCAGGGTGATTATTATCACCCACGGCGATTCCGACCATTGCGGGAACGCACTCCATCTCCGGAATATCTATAAGTCTAAAATAGGCGCCCACCGTGATGAATCGGCGGCGATTGAAAAAGGGGATATGCGGCTGAACCGCAAACGACTTCGAGAAAACTCCAGCTTTTTGACCGGGGTGATATTAGGACTGCCGGTTGCCCGGCTGGGTAAAGCCAACCGGTTCAAGCCGGATATATATTTCGAGGATGGGCACGATCTCTCCGAATACGGGTGCAACGGTAAAATCCTCCACATACCCGGGCATTCCCGCGGCTCTATCGGGGTAATAACCCCCAGCGGCGAACTTTTCTGCGGCGACCTGCTGAAAAACAACGGAAAACCGGGCAGGAATTCCCTCGTCGATGACCCGGCGGAGATGGAAGCCAGCATCGAGCGTTTGAATAGCCTGGGCGTGAAGATAGTTTACCCCGGCCACGGCAAGCCGTTCACCATGGAAGAACTGGTTTAGGAATAATGAGCAGGCTATGAGGGATAGAGAGATTGAGTAGCATCATATTCAAGAAATAATCCAACAGTAAGATATTAAACATTATGAGTGAAACAATTACATTAAATATAGAAAAACTAGAACAGGATATTCAAGACCAAGTGGAGTTTGACACTTTTTCTGGAGTTGTAGCCATATTTCAGGGTAATATTCCAATAATCCAGAAGGCATACGGCTACGCGGATATTGCCAATAAGAGAAAAAACAAAGTAAATACAAAATTTGCTATCGCTTCCGGGACGAAGTTTTTTACAGCCCTGAGTATCGGCAGATTAATCGATGAAGGAAAACTAACTCCAGATACAACCGTCCATGAAGTATTTCGTAAAGACTTCTCGTATATCGATTCACAGGCCACTATCTCTCAGATTATGACGCATACTTCCGGCATATATGACTATTATGATGAGGAACTGATTACCGATTCGGAAAATTTTACGGTTGAAATTCCCTGGTCTCAGTTGGAAACACCTACCGATTATCTGCCGCTATTCAATGATAAAAAAGCAAAATATTCTCCCGGTGAACGTTTTTCTTACTCGAACGGCGGCTATATTTTCTTAGGTATCATCATCGAACACATCACCGGGCAATTATATCGTGATTACATTCAAGAGAGTGTATTTGATCCGGCAAGTATGAACGACTCGGGTTATTTTGCTTTTGACGAGTTACCCGAGAATACGGCATATGGTTACAAAAAGAGTCGAGGCGGTATTCCAGAGACGAATATCAACAATCTGCCAATAAGGGGAGCATCCGACGGCGGAGCTTATACTACGGCATCAGACCTGAATAAATTCTGGCAGGCTGTATTTGATTACAAGATACTTTCCAAAGGACTTACGGAGGTTTTCCTGCAACCCTATGTGAATAATATTGCTGGCACAGACTATGGTTACGGCGTATATATCACCAGATTCAAAGATATCGACATGTTCTTCATTCAGGGTGGAGACGCCGGAGTTGGTTTTGATTCCAGCTACATCCCGGAAAAAGAACTTCAAATCACCATTATTTCGAATAATACCGATGGAGAAGAAAGAATGCGGGAAGTAA
>JASFHJ010000121.1:0-5177 GCA_050123255.1 Dehalococcoidia bacterium | reverse complement strand
TGCCGTCGTCGGTGCCCCATTTAGTAAGCATCATGATGGGCAGTTTGGTCCACTGGCGCAGACGGAGACACACCTCAATGCCGTCCAGGGTCGGCATCATAATGTCCAGAATAATAAAGTCCGGTTTCTCTTTATCTATCTTGTCGCGCAGGGTAAGCCCGGTATCTTTAGTGCTAACTACTTCGTAATTACCATTACCCAGTTCCCGGCCCAGGAAATCCTTAAGTTCACTATCACCGCTAATGGCAAGGATTTTCTTTTTAGTCAGCATCATAGTCTCCTCGGCGTTTTTAATTACAGTACTAGACTAACACCCGTATAGTAAACGGAGCATAAACGGCGGGCAAAAGAACATAAAAATCTTGTTAAAGAATTACGCGGATTTTGGTACCAAATAAAACATCCGTTTCAAAGGTAAATCAGGCCGGGAGACAACAAAAAAAGGGGGAGCTTATAAGCTCCCCGCCGAATTTCTCAGATTTTATGATGATGTTTATAATGTTGCCAGATGATAACCGACCCCCGGAATGGTATGTATATACCTGGGTTTCTTGGGATCGGGTTCAAGTTTGCGGCGGAGCCGGCCGACGAAAACTCTCAGGTATTCCTTTTCCGAGGAATATTCGGAGCCCCAGACGCTGTGGAGGAGCATGCTGTGGGTGAGAACCTTATCCGAGTTGACCGCCAGCTGCTGTAGTAGTGAAAATTCGGTAGGTGTGAGGGTTATTTCCTTACCTTTTACAATTACACGTCGTTTGGCGAAATTTATTTCCAGTCCGTCGGTGGTAAAGCTGGACTGAGCCGGGGTTACATTGGCGTCACCGCGATGGCGGAAAGCCGTATTGATTCTCGCCATCAGTTCAGCGATTCCGAACGGCTTGGTCAGGTAGTCATCGGCGCCCAGCTCCAGGCAATTTACCTTGTCGTGTTCGTCGCCACGGGCGCTCAGGATGATTATCGGAATATCGGACCATTCCCGCACGCGGCGGCATACCTGGACACCGTCCAGTTTGGGCATCATGATATCCAGTATAATCAGGTCGATGAAGTCTTTCTGCACGGTTTCCAGTGCTTCTTCACCATCGGTGGCGGTTACTACCTCATATCCCCTGGCTTTAAGATTGGTGCTGAGAAGCCGGAGTATCGCCGGGTCATCATCAACGACCAGTATTCGCTTTTTCTCCATATCATTTCCCCCTTTAACCAACCGGCAGGCTGAAATTGAACCTGGTGCCTTTATTGACCTGGCTGTCTACCCAGATTTTACCTTGGTGTGCTTCAACGATACCGCGGCAGATTGCCAGCCCCAGTCCGGTTCCTTTACGGCGTCCCGTCTTACGACCGTTGCCTTGGAAAAATCTCTCGAATATTTTTTCGTGGTGTTCGGGCGCGATGCCGCTCCCCTCATCCTCCACACTGATAATTATCTCATCGCCGTTTCGGTCGGCTTTAATATATATAATGGTATTGTCTTCGGAAAACTTCACGGCGTTCTCCACCAGGTTGGTAAGTACCTGACCTATGCGTATATCGTCGATATTCACCTGAGGTAAATCACCGGGTATGGACAGTTCCAGCTGATGCCTTACCGCCAGGTTATCCAGCCGGTCTTTTACCGATTCGATAACGTCCTTAAGCCGGCACTTTTTCCTCTTTACCTCCAGCGCTTCGGCTTCCAGCCGCGACATCATCAGCAGGTCGTCGACGAGGCGGGTCAGGGTATCGGCGTCTTTATCGATTGACTGCAGGAAGTACTGCCGCGTGGAATCATCAAAAATTACATCCGGCTGGAGGAGGCTGTTAGCCGAGCCCTTGATTACCGCCAGGGGAGTGCGCAGTTCGTGGGATACGTTAGCCAGGAATTCCGTACGCATATTATCCAGTTCTTTCAAGGCTTTGGCGCTGGAAGCGGCTTCGTAGAGCTGGGCGTTTCTCACCGCGATGGATATCTCCCTGGCGATTCCGTTCAGTAATTCCATGTTGTCGTCGATGACGTCGGTATTATCGGATTTGGTGGCTATCCCCATAACGCCGATACTTTCGCTGAGTATTGACAGCGGAATACCGGCGAACGCCCGGCACCCCGTTGTTTTCAGAAATGAAAAACATACATCCGAAGTATCGGAGAAATTGGTGATGGTAATGGGTTTAGCCTGTTTAAATATACGGCTGATAATACTGCCGTCCCGTGGAATCTCGCTGGCCAGGAGCGAAGTTTCTGTGGGTTTCAGTCCGTGGGAACCCTTTAGAATCAGGCGGTCGTTTTCAAAAAGATAAATGAAGCTGATATCGATGCCGGTGTATACGGTAACCTTGTCCAGCGACGAGTCTATGATATTCTGGAGGTCAAGCGACTCCGAAACGGCCTGCGACACGTTAAGGAGCGTGTTGGTTATCCTGTTACGCTGTTCCAGCTCCTCCATGAGGTTGCGGTTTTCCATCACCAGGCGCTGCTTCTCCAGCCCGCGTGATATTACCGACAGCAAATTTTCGGTATCCAGCGGTTTTTCCAGGTAGGCGAAAGCGCCGCGGTTCAGCGACTGTACGGCATTATCTACCGAGGAATGGCCGGTAAGCATTATGGCGATGATATCCGGGTGTATCTCCAGGACGTGAGAAAGCAGGTCGGTGCCGTGAGCATCCGGGAGACTGATATCCAGGATGGTGGCGTGATAGAACCTTTCCTTTATCCTGGATATGCACTCCGCGGCTGACGGCGCCGTATCCACGGCGTATCCCTTGTTTTCCAGAATCATCTTGATGATTTTCAGGAAATCAAGGTCATCATCCACTATGAGGATTCTTTCTTTATCCTTCATTATTACGTACCGCTTTTTTTCCGCTTCCTGCCCATGTTTTTTACCAGGTCGGCGGCCCGGGACGGGTCAAAGGGCTTATAAAGGCAGGCAATAGCGGAGGCTTCCTGAGCCTTATCGAGGGCGTCTTTCACCTCGTTGCGGAACCCGGTCATCATCACGGTGAGGATGCGGGGATTAATCTCCTTCAGTCTGAGAAAAGTTTCCAGTCCGTCGATGTTGGGTAATTTCACATCGATGAAAGCCATCTTGCAGGGGTGTTCCCTGGCTATGCTGACCGCCTCTTCACCGCTGCCGGCGGAAATAACGTTATAGCCTTCCAGTTGCAGTACCTTGGTTAACGTTTCGCAGATATCCGCATCATCGTCCACCACCAGTATGGGCTCCTCGGTAGCTGCTTCCTTAATCATGTCGATAAGCTGGTCTATTCTTATCGGCTTGTTGATTACCTGGTGGGCGCCTTCCTTCTTAGCTATCTGTATGAGTTCTTCCTCGGAATAGGCCGTCATCAGGATTACCGAAGCATCGGGGTCCAGTTCCCTGATTTTCCTGAAGGCTTCCACGCCGTTCATTTCCGGCATGACGATGTCCATGAGAGTGACATCGAAATCACGTTCTTTATACCGATTCACCGCCGCAGCGCCGTCGCCGGCGGTTTCTACGTGGAAACCGCGCCGTTTGAGGATAAGGGAGAACGTCTCCAGTAAATCTTCATTATCGTCAACAACAAGAATAGCCAGTTCGTCAGTCATCTATTTATTCCTTCTTTCTATATGCCATCGGCAGTCTGATTGTAAAAGTGGTACCCCGGTTAACATAACTGTCAACTTGGATATCACCGCCGTTTTGTTCCACCATTCGCTTACTGATGGCCAGCCCGAGTCCGATACCTTTCGGCTTGGTGGTGTATAGCGGCTCGAATATCTTATCGATGTTTTCCTCCGGGATGCCGCAGCCGGTATCTTTGAAGGAAATCCATACGTACGGGTCTTCGAGGCCGGTATCGATATCCAGGGCGCCTTTACCGTTCATCGATTGACAGGCGTTGGAGATGATATTGGTGAAAACGCGGCCTATTTGTTCGGCGTCTATATTCACCGGTTGTGAATTGCCGTTAACATGAGATTTCACCTTTATCTTCTCCGGTATGGTGACGTAAGAGAGACTTTCGTTTACCAGGGCAGTTAGGTCGGTGCGGTGTTTCGAAGGCGGTTTTATGCGCGTGAAATCCATGAGATCGGTCACAATTTTATTGGCTATATCTATCTGCTTGTCCAGCACTTCAAGGCTGTTCAGGGCCTCCTCATCGCCTTTATCTGTCAGGAACATGTTCAGCAGATAGGCGCAGTTCCGGATGACGTTCAAAGGATTGCGTAACTCGTGACCGACGCCCGACGCCAGCTCGCCCACGGCGGCTAAGCGTTCGGAGCGTATCAGCTTTTCCTGGACGTTTTCGAGGTCTTTGGTTTTATCTTCTACGTCCGTCTCCAGTTGCTCGTAGTAGCGGCCGAGAGATATTTCCAGTTCCATCTGGCGCAGAGCGCCACCGATTCTTTCCGCCAGTGTCTTGGTAAGGTGATTTCGTTTCTTCAGGTAAGGATTACTGCGTATGGAATATATTTCAACGAACCCGGGTTCTTCATCGCCCACTACCAGTTTTTCCGTTATTTTGCCGGGGGTCTTCTGGAAATCCGGGCTGGTATATTCGCAGTTGCGGAAGACGATACGAACGCCGGTTTCATCGGAGGACTGCATGGCCTGCGGTACCAGGCTGACCACTTTACCGAGGAACTCATCGATACTTTTGCTTTCCCTGGTGGCATTACCGATATCGTAGAGGCATTTCATTTCTTTCATCCTCAGCCTGTGTTCCAGTTCGCTTTTCTGGAGCATCGCCACCACGGCGCCCACGGCGCTGAGAATGATAACGAAAGCGGTGGGTTTGAACAGGGCGTTGGGATATACGTCTTCAAGAATTGCATAAGGGAGGAGGATAAACATGGCCAGAATGGCAGTGAATATAGAAGGTATGACACCCCAGATATAGGCTACGTAAACCACCGGGGCGAAGAATACCAGTCCCAGGAAATCGATGCCGGCCAGGTTGTGAAGTCCGCCCAGCACACTTTCCAGTACCGTCCACCCCAGAACTCCACCAATAGACGGCAGGTAATAAAACAGAGCGCAAAACGCCGTAAGCGCGCTGATATACCAGAAGTGTCTATTGTTCAATAACCGTTTTGTCTTTATATTGTATCTGGTACTCATCGTGGCCTCCCCGGATTATCTGGTATGTTTCCTTAATTAAGCCATGGTGTATCGCCACATCTGGCTCTAAGCCTTTTTGTCCAGTTTCAGGCT
>JASFHJ010000120.1:0-5279 GCA_050123255.1 Dehalococcoidia bacterium | reverse complement strand
CGACATCCTCTACCTTGGGATGCTCGCGGATAACGTTTTCCAGTTCCTCCGGCGATATATTTTCACCGGCGCGGATAATCATGTCGCTGGAACGGCCCGACAAAAAGTAATAGCCATCCTCATCGACATAGCCGACGTCGCCGGTGTGCACCCAGCCGTCTTTATCGATAGTCTTGGCGGTTTTTTCCTCGTCCTTCCAGTAACCGCTCATGACCCGCGGCCCGCGCGCCAGGATTTCTCCGACTTCACCGGGCGGCAGGGTATTGCCGTCATCGTCAATCACCTTCATCTCGACATCGGACATGGGTTTGCCGATGGATGCCAGCCGTTGCAGCTTCTTTTCCTTCTCCTCCTCGGTTCCGGTCAGTACATGGTCTTCCGGGCCCAGGGCGGTAATGGTGGAAGCCGTCTCCGTCTGACCGAAAGCGTTGATGAAGTTGACACCGGGAAATTCCTCCAGGGCCTTCCGGATAACCGGCAGAGGCATGGGGGCGGCGCCGTAGGTGATTACTTTAAGACTGGAAAGGTCGTGCTTCTTGAAATTCTCGTGGTCGAGGAGCTGCTTGAGCATGGTGGGCACCATCATGGCACGGTTGGCTTTTTCGGTCTCCACCAGCGTCATCCATTCCTCCGGCTCGAACTGGCGCTCCATCACCAGCGTACGGCCACCGTAAATAGCCGCCATCATCGCCTGGATACCGGCAACGTGATACAGCGGGACGGTGAGGATATTGCTTTCCGACGCTTCGGGGTCGGCGGGGGTAACGTTCTCCAGCATATAGCTGCTGAAGCTGGTGTGGGAAAGCATCACGCCCTTGGGAAAGCCGGTGGTTCCGGCGGTGTACATCAGGATGGTCGTCTCGTCGTCGTCAATCTCGGTGATGACGTCGTCGGCCGGGCTGTTCTCGACGAGGTCTTCATAGTAAAGCATGTTATCATGCTTTTTTTCCAAAGATATGAGGTTTTTCAGAGTCTTACATTCCGGTAATATCGACTGTATTATGGGAACGTATCTCTCGCCGAGGACAATAGTAGTAGCCTCGGCGGTATTGAGCATATAGGCAAATTCTTTCTCCTTGGCGCGGAAGTTTAATGGCAGGTAGATAGCCCCAATCTTGGCGACGGCAAAATAGGTCTCCACGCACTGGTTGCAGTTAACCTGTATAAAAGCCACCCGGTCGCCCTTATTGACACCCAGTTTGATAAGACCGTTAGCCAGCCGGTTAACGCGTTCGTTTAGTTCACTGAAGGTGAATCTCTTCCCTTCAAAGACGATAGCCGTTTTATCCGGACAAATAGCCGAAGCTATGTTCAGGAAATCAGTTGTATTCAATAAACACCTCCAAAAACGTAATAATTCCCCGTTAATTCTAGCGTAACGGCAGGTGTAAAATCAAACCGGAAAGGCCGGTTGATTAGCCCCGGGAGGCTTTGACTCCCATGTAGCCGGATGGACACATTGTTACTCTACTGACTATATAGACGGTTACTCATTCGTCCGCAGGTTATTTTTCTTTTTCCGGAGGTCAAGATGTAAAATCTTTGGTCGTTGAAACCTCGAGAAAAACGATAGGCTTGGTGACATTTCTAACGAGTAACGGACAGTGTTTCAAACCCGGCGGCATGGAGATAATCGCGGGAGTATCGAAGACATGTTCTTCAAGTTCATCACCAAGGCAGATACTGACTTCAGCCCCAAAATCTGTGACATCTTCGGGATTGCCTCCGAGGAAGCAAAGTAATTCATGGAAATCATGGGAATGAGTATACCGCACATCATAGGTTGAATTTATGCAGTGGTAACCCAGCGTCGTACCGTTTTTATATTCGTTATGGTGGGCCCATATCGATGTACCGGTCCATCCCGGTTCATAGTCTACGAAAAACGGTCCCCGGACCATATTCATCCAGTATTTTTTACCGTTCTTGGTAACTTCGCTGCCATCCTTCATTTTTTTTACGCTTAAGATACCCGAATCAGCGGCTTTTTCACTCAATTTATTTTCATATTCGCTGGTGGTTAATATCCTGAGTAATACGAAGGGATTAGTATATTTCTTAATGGCGATGGAACCGTGCTTCAGTTCCGGCGGAATGGAGACTACCGTGGCGCTGTTTATGATATGTTCTTCATTTTCATCACCCAGGCATATGCTGATTTCCGCCCCTAAATCTATGATGTTCTCGGGATTCCCCCCCAAGAAACAAAGCAGTTCCCATGTATCGTGACTGCGGCTTTCGTTTAGAGACCAGTCGGCTCGATTGATACAATGATATTCATAGACTGCTCCTGCCTTATCATCATCAGTGTGTTTGAATATCGTTGCACCATCGAAGTCTTCCTCCGCCTTATAGAAAGGCTCTCTAATCACATGTTTGGCATATTTTGTCTCCGGCACCGCTGTTTTCTCCTTTCGTCCCTTTTTGTCATATATTATCCTCTTTACATTACCGGTATATTTATCAAAATATCAACTTTATTCTTGAAAATCACATGACAGGCACTAGAGACCGGACTTTTCTTTTACCTTTTGAATTATTCCGGACATTGTCTCGCCGGCTCTGGCATTGATAACCACCGACGCCAAATGGTCCAGAGGCGTGCCGGTAAAGTTGATGATTACCAGGCTGGCGCCGGAGCGAACGGCGTACTGTGGCATCAGCGCCGCCGGATACACGGTAAGGGTGGAACCGATGACGATGAATACGTCCGAATCGAGTGCGTGCCGGCCGGCTTCCTGTAAAACATCGGCCGGCAATTGCTCCTCAAACATGACGATATCCGGCTTGAGCATACCGCGGCAGGAAAGGCAGTCCGGTATTTCCTCGCCCTGCTCAAGTCGCTCCCTGATTTCACCGAAAGAGTACCGCGTACCGCATTCCAGGCACCTTGCCCATTTCATGTTACCGTGAAGTTCGAATACCCGATCGTCAGGAACGCCGGCTTTCTGATGGAGATTATCGATATTTTGAGTGATTACACTGTCCAGCTTTCCCATTTCATACAACTCGGCGATGGCAATATGAGCGGCGTTGGGCACGGCTTTATCGGAGAGCAGCCCCTCCCGGAAGATATACCATTGCTTACGCCGGGAATCTTCGCTGGATACGAATTTACTGTAGGTGAAATCATCCGGGTCGAAGCGGTCCCAGAGCCCGCCGGGACTGCGAAAATCCGGGATACCCGACTCCGTACTGATACCCGCTCCGGTAAATATAACGAGTTTCCGACTCTGACAAATCAGGTCGGCTACCCCGGTTATCTTTGATTCCGTATCCCGGTCAGGCATTTTCTCCCGCTTTACTGGCCGCTAATCGGCGGTAAAGGGTTTTCTCCAGGCCAAGTCCTCCCGCCAGGGTAAGATCAAGACCGCGGGTAACCGCCTGTTTGGCCAATCTCACCGCCCGAGAATCGCAGGATTTTATACGGTCGGCCATCTTTTCCGCTTCGGATACTAAATTTTCACGAGGTATTATGCGGTTAACCAGCTTTATTTTACGGGCTTCCTCCGCCGTCATCCACCGGCCGCTCATCAACATATCCAGCGACGCGGCGGTACCGACGACCCTCGGCAGGGTCTGGCTGCCCCCCGCCGCCGGGATAATACCCAGTCCCGGCTCCGGCAGTCCGAACCGGGCGTCATCGGAAGCCAGCCGTATATCGCAGCAAAGCGCCATTTCTATCCCCGACCCAAGCACGTAACCATGCAAAGCGGCGATAAAAGGCTTATCGATGCTCAGGAAGCGTTCCCAGACATTCCTCTCGAAGCGTACCTGCCGGGCGAACACGGGGGGAGGGGAGGTAAGGAATTCCGTAAGGTCGGCGCCGGCGCAGAAGGCTTTTTCCCCGGCGCCTTTGAGAATTATCACCTCTACATCCGGGTCATCGCGGACGGCGCCCAGCACCTCGAACAACTCATCGCGCATCTTGATGTTATAGGCGTTCAACGCTTGCGGCCGATTCAGAGTGATACAGGCGGTACCGTTTTGCTTCTCAAAGATGATTACTTCAGAATCTGTCATTCTTTTCCCATTGCTAACGGTCGATTTTGCCCAGATATTTACCGGCCAGTAAACATACCGCCCCGAAACCAAAGACAGCAATCAGAGTTTCATGGTGCCATATCTGCCGCAGATTAAATATAGTATCGTCAGTTGTTATTACCTGGTGTATTCCCAGATATATAGCTATTAAGATAAATATAATGGCAATAATTTCCGGTAAACGTTTTATCAATTATATCCTCTATTCTCCCTTGAAATCAGGGGTTCTCTTCTCCCGGAAGGCTTCAACGCCCTCGGTGCGGTCGGCGGTGGTGTGCAGCAGGAAATAGAGGTCGGCTTCCAGCCGCAGACCCTGCTCCAGGGTCATATCCATTCCCTTGTTCACCGCTTCCTTGAGGTATTTGACGGCGATGGGCCCTTTGGCGGCGATTGTCTCCGCCAGTTTTTGTACCTCAGCCTCTAGCTCATCGGGGCTAACTACCCGGCTGACGAGTCCCGTTTCCAGGGCTTCATTTGCGGATATCGCAGCGGCGGTCAGCAGCATCTCCAGGGCTTTCCCCTTCCCCACGATACGCGGCAATCGCTGGGTGCCGCCATCACCGGGAATATCGCCATCAGCAACCTGCGGCAGGGAAAAATGCGCCTCTTCCGAAGCTATCCTGATATCACAGCTTAAAGCTATCTCCATGCCCTGCCCGACAGCGTCCCCGTTGACCATGGCGATAGTAGCACACTCGATTCCGCCGATGGCATCGGCACAACCGGCAACCAGGTCCGTATTAGCGCCGGAGGAAAAAGAATCACCGGCTCCGGTGACGATAACCACGTAAATATCGTTATCCTGGTTGATGCGCTGGCAGATATCCCTGATTTCCGCGGCTGCCCGCTCATCGATAGCGTTTCGGTCGCCGGGTTTGTTCATGGTAATCCGGGCGATATGAGCCTGGCTGGAAAAAAGAACGTCGGTATAGGGCATGGCTTGTCTCCTGACGAATATGGTCTAAAATAATCTTAGGACTCCTGTCTCAGCAGGTCAAGTCAGCCTTCCGTGATGGAGGCGAAACACTTGATAAATTTCGTGCCGGATAGTATAGTTTAACAGATGTACCCGCAAACGGTGGAAGCTTTGAATTTGGTCATAACACCCGAAGCGTCCCGGCTACTGACCAGGATCAGCCGAATTCTCGCCGAAAAAGGTATTCAATCATATCTCGTCGGCGGTTTCGTGCGCGATTCTATACTGGGAAAGCCCACGAACGATATTGATATCGCCG
>JASFHJ010000119.1:0-5290 GCA_050123255.1 Dehalococcoidia bacterium | reverse complement strand
AAAATCGTGGAGTGTTCGACGGCTATGCTGGAAAAAGACATTAGGTGGACCAATCCCTTCGGTGACGGCAAGGCCGCGGGAAGAATCATCGACATCGTGGAGGACAAATCATGAAAATCCCGGTTATCGGCAGGCCGGCACTGTCGGTACCAGCAGCTCCGTGAGTTGATCGGCATAGCCCGGAGCGCTTTCGTATTTCGCAAAAACGGGTGAAATTAAGGGTTACCCTCCTTGCTAAGCGTGGGTTTGTATGACATAATTGACCAAACCCGACGAGTCGGGGGCTCAAACCGGTTAATTAATTGGGATTTTCATGAACAGAATTTCACTGAATGCGGTCATCGGTTTACTCATAACATCGTTCTTCAGCCTGTCGCTACTTATCAGGACCGTTCTCCCCTTCGACCGGGTTTTCTCCGGTGACTGGATAAGATTTTCCAGCATCGATGCCTACTACCACATGTACCTGGTCGATAACATGGTGCACAACTTCCCCAATATCACCGGATTTAATCCCTATTTTATCTTTCCGGACGGTGCCAGCGTTGCCGGGGCGCACTTCTTCAACTGGCTGCTGGGATTCATCACCTGGGTAGTCGGGTTGGGTTCGCCGACTCAGCATACCATCGATATCGTTGGTGTATATTTCCCGGCCTTCCTGGCGGCGCTGACGGTTATCCCCGTCTATTTCATCGGCAAAACGTTATTCAACAAATGGGCGGGAGTAATCGGGGCGGCATTGATCGCCATCATGCCGGGTGAGTTCCTGGGACGCTCTATCCTCGGTTTTACCGATCAGCATATCGCCGAGACGTTTTTCACCACCGTTGCGGCGCTTTTCCTTATCCTGGCAATCAAGCACGCCGGGACAAACCAGGTAACATTACGCTCCATCCTTCAACGCGACTGGCAGGTAATCCGCAAACCCCTGCTGTACGGTTTGCTGGCGGGATTTTTCCTGGGTATCTATCTCATTACATGGCTGGGTGGACTGCTTTTCGTTTTCATAATCGGGCTGTATTTTGTCCTCCAGTTTATCATCGACCACCTCAAGGGAAGGTCCACGGAATACCTGGGTATTACCGGATTCGTTGTCTTCCTGATGGCGATGATTATCTTCCTGCCGTTCTCGCCGCCCCGTGATGTCGGTCTCGCGGTGGTGGCGGCGGTGATAATTCCTCCGGTCCTGGCGGGGATATCCCAGCTGGTATCCAGCCGGGGGCTTAAGCCGTATTATTACCCGGTCGGGTTGGTCGTTATCGGCGTCCTGTTCCTGGTAATATTCGCCTTGGCCGCCCCGGATTTGTACGACACGGTAACGGGAAGGTTCGCCATCTTCAATCCGGGCGGAGCTTCGGCGGAAACCACCATCGAAATGCAGTCCTTTCTGTTCCCGGACGGAGAATTCACCTCTGCTCTTGCCTGGGGTAATTTCACCACCGGCTTTTTCATGTTCAGCGGTGTTGCCATTCCCGGCTTCGGGTTAATCGCCCTCATCGTCATGATATGGCTCTACGTCAAGCGCCGCGGCGAGGAAAACCACTGGTTGTTCTTTATTATCTGGACGATCGTGATGATAATCGCTACCGTAGGGCAGCGGCGTTTTGCCTATTATCTGGCGGTCAATATCGCGCTGCTGACGGCTTATATCTCCTACCAGATTATCTGGCTGGGCGGCCTGAGAAATCTGGTAAATAAATCTGAAAAAGGCGATGTGTCACCGGAACGCCGGTCCGGTAAGAGTAAACCGGCTAAAAGTAAGAAAACCGGTCAGGCCGCCGCAAATTATCACCTTAATATCATCGGTGTCGCCGTTCTCTCGATTATCGTCTTGTTTACCGTGTTTTTCTGGAATATCCAGAAGGCCGTAGACGTGGCGAAGGCGGCGTATTACGTTCCTGCTGATGCCTGGCAGGAGTCTTTGCTGTGGGTGAAGGACAATACCCCGGAGCCGTTCGGTGACCCGGAAGGGTATTATGCTATTTATGACCGACCGCCGGCCGGTGAGAAATACGATTACCCGGATACGGCCTACGGGGTAACCTCCTGGTGGGACTACGGGTACTGGATAACGCGTACGGCGCAGCGTATCCCGAGCGCCAATCCGTCCCAGGCTCCGGCGCCCATCGAGCAGGTAGCCGAATTGTTGCTGTCCCAGGAATGGCCCCCCACGCCGGAAACACTGGAAATCCTTGATCACTTGAAAACCAGATATTTTATGATTGATTTCGCCATGACCCTGTCTAAATTTCATGCCGTTGCCAACTGGGCGGGGACGTCGATAGACGAGTACCTCGGCCTCTATGTGATTCCGACCGACGACGGTTATGTCCCCAAATATTTCTACTACCCTGAATACTACCGAACGCTGGTTGTCAGGCTGTTCCAGTTCGAGGGAGAAGCTGTTGACGAGGTAAAACCGACGGTCATCGAGTGGGATTTGCTTACCGGCGATGACGGCGGTGTCTACAGGATTATAAACAAGATTAACTCCTTCGATAGCTATCAGGATGCTCTGGACTATCTACAGACCGAAGCCGGAGAAAACAGCCGTATCGTGGGACTCTATCCCTTCGTCAGCCCCGTTGTTTTGGAAGAGATGGACGGCATCCGGGCGGCATATACTTCGGAAGGCATGACCTATCACAGCGACCTGCAGCCTCCCGATTGGGAATCGATACGGATAGTACTACCGGAAGTAAAGGTATTTGAATATACAGGTGACTAAGTCGTAATCCTGTCATGACTTTCTTCTGGTATAATGGTTAAAATGAAGATTCCGCACGTCGACGAATTATTCTCGCCGGGGTCTGGCGGCGCCGTTGCCGAACTGCCGGGGGAAAAACCGGTGATGTGTTTTACCATCGGTAATACTATAAAATTGTGTAACCGGAATAACGGAACACGGTACGAAAAATCGGTGAGGGATAGTGCCTAAACAGAGCTTTCATGTAATCGGCTTTCTTCTACGGTATAACCGGCTGCGGTTTGCCGGACTGCTTTTACTGTCGCTGGTATCCGGCGTGCTGGAGGCGGCTAACGTCGCGGCTGTTTATCCCATACTGACCGCTGCATTCCCGGGCGCCGAAGAAGGCAACTTCATCATTTCCATGTTCGATGCATTCGCCGGCCTGCTTACCATCGATGACGTATTTATCGGTTATTGTATCATCTTCCTTATCATCGCCGTTTTAACCTTCCTGTCCAGGGCGGTACTGATTAATTACCGGGTGCGGTTCGCCACGCGGCTGGTCCGGAGTAATCAGGAAGAAATATTCAACAAGTACATGAGGGCGGATTACCAGCACTTTATCGACCACCAGCAGGGTGAGCTTATCTATAATGTGGTCACCGGACCGAATCAAATAATCATGCTGGTGAACTCGATGGCGGAGCTGCTGCAGCAGTCGATACTATCTATTTCGGTACTGGCGCTGCTTTTCTCGCTGTCATGGCAGGGGACTATCGCGGTCATCGTTGTAGCCGTCTTGTATCATCTGCTAACCCGTTTTATCGGCAGGAGAGTGGCATATTACGCCGCCGCCGGAGAACGTGAAGCCAATCGCGAGACAAACGTTATCCTGAACGAGGTCATTACCGGTATCAAACAGGTCAAGGTCTATAATGCCACCGCCGACTGGATACGAAGATTCACCGGTGTTGTCGGCCGGCGCTGGCGATATTTTGTCAGGAGGAGCTTCTGGCAGAACGTTCCGCAGCCTTTCCTGTTCCTGGTATTGTACCTGGCAATAGGGGCTATTGCACTAACCGTTAAAATTGTCTCGCCGCTATCGTATACGGAGCTTATTCCTATCTACGGTACCTTTGGCCTGGCTATTTTCCGTTTGTTTTCCATGGTCGGCAGCATGGGCGGCTACATGGTCATGATAATGGGGGCGCTGCCGGATTGCGAGGCTATCTATGCCATCCAGCGGGAAAACATAACCTCCATTAAAGACGGTGATAAAGAATTTGATACTTTCCGATCGGACATCAAATTCGATGACGTTTCCTTTGCCTACCGCGAACGCACTGGTACGCTGAAAGATATATCGATCGATGTTAAGAAGGGTGAAACGGTGGCTATTGTCGGGCGTTCCGGTTCCGGCAAGACAACCATGGTCAGTCTGATACTGCGCCTCTTCGAACCGGATTCCGGGGCGGTGATGATCGATGGCGTCGATATCAAGGAATACCGGCTGGCGACGTGGCTGGATATGATTGGCTACGTAGACCAGGAAACCTACATTTTCAACGACACGGTAAAGAACAACATCACGCTCCGCTCGGAGAAATACACCGACGAGGATGTACGGAGAGCGGCGGGATACGCCGACGCGCACGGGTTTATTTCCGAACTGCCGGATGGTTATGATACTTTTGTAGGCGATAAAGGGGTTAGACTTTCCGGCGGACAGCGACAGCGTATCGCCGTGGCGAGAGCGATGATAAGGCAGCCGGAGATATTGATTTTTGATGAAGCCACCAATGCCCTCGATAATGTGTCGGAGGCGGCTGTTCAGAAAGCCATCGACGAGATATCGCGCGACCACACGGTTATTATCATCGCCCACCGGCTTTCCACCATCGTCAATGCCGACCGTATAATCGTCATGTCTCGCGGTAAAGTGGCTGAAGAGGGCACTCATGCCGAGTTGATGGCGAAAAAGGGTGATTACTGGCGTCTCTACGAAGGACAGACGCATTAGCCTGTTCTACCGGCAAACCCCTTGATATATCCGGGCTTCCCTGGCTCTTTCGATTCTCCGCCCTTTGTTATGACGGAAAACGGCGCGGTTTTTGCTCCGATAACGGGTCATCTCTCCGAGACGTACGGCTTTAAAAAAAGTTACACCCGGGCGAGTATCGCTATGGTCGTGATGACGCTGATATGCTCATTTTTCCTCCGCGGCAGCCGCGATTAAAAAATTTATTAAAGATATATCGGTAAAAACTTGCTTTTTCTTTTTTATATTCGTTATAATTAGCCCAGAAAATTTTCCCGGTTTGTTTTTTCTGTCCGTTTACCCGGATTTCAGTGCCGGTTTTGTTCTGAAAGGCTACTTTGACGACATCGACAACAACACCCAAAAAGCGTTCCTTTTTAGTCACCGGACTACCGTTTTTTATTATTGCTCACTCCGCTCATCACTTCCTGATGGCGCTGCAGCAGCCGCTTTTCCCCGTTGTACGTGACTATTTCAAGGTCCCCGGCTACTTCGAAGCTTCGGCCATCCCGGCCGCTTTTTGCTTATCCAGTGGCACCGGGCAGCTTCCCGCGGGATGGTTT
>JASFHJ010000118.1:0-5304 GCA_050123255.1 Dehalococcoidia bacterium | reverse complement strand
CAGACCCAGATAACCGGGCTGAAGCACTCCGCCCTTTTCAACGATAGTCGCTCCGGTTTTAACCTCGGTTCCGGCAAAGAGGATATTTCTGCCCTTTTCAGCGTTAGCTTTAGCATATACTACACCATCAGGCTGCTCTTCGCAGAACTCACCGGACACAACCGCTTCGGCACCCCGGGGAATGCGTGCGCCGGAACAAATTTTTACGGTTTCGCCGGACTTGACTTCACCGTCAAAAGTGGAGCCGGCATAGACGGAGCCGATTACCTTTAACCGTACCGTCTGCTGCACCGAAGCCTTTTCAACATCGGCTGAGATAACCGCAAAACCATCTTTGAGAGATACATCTATCGACGGGTAGCTCAATTCCGCCACGATGTCCTGCGCCGCTATCCTGCCGGAGGCATTATCGAATCCGACGTCTTCGGTATCCACGCTGCGGACATTTTGTGCAATAAGGTTAAAAGCTTCTTCGTAACCAACGTAGTCGGTTCCTTCATCAATTTCAAGAAAGTCTGTTTCCATTTATATTTCCTTAAATACCAATTAGCTGTCCAGTATATACTCCCGATCGAACTCAATTCAAATGAAAAACCGGGATAGTTGACAATAATAAAGAGCAAAGAGTAAAATTCGCCATGTGGCAAAAGCATGAGATAGTCACTCCCTGATATGTTTTATCTGAAGACCAGTAAATACGCCCTGAATGGGATTATTATCATAGCTACCGTTTTTCTGGTACTCGGCTTGAGTTTCGTTGGTGATTCCGCATCTATAACTCGCGCTGCGGTCACTCCTTCACACTGGGATGAGGTTGATATACCTGTGGAAGGTATTACCGGAGACTGGGTTCTGGCTGAAGGCTCAGATATCCGGCAACTAGCCTCGGCTTCAGACGGTACGCTCTATGCCGGTGTTTCCGGCTTACCCCATACCCTTTATAAATCCGGGGATTGCGGCTTAACCTGGTCGGCAGCCGGTAAGGTCACCGACGAAATCATCGGTCTGGTCGTTTCAACGGGGAACCCTGATAACGTCTACTACGCAACGACAGACGCGGTATACCGTTCCGTCGACGCCGGAGAGCATTTCCAGAAGCTGCCTCCTTTGCCGGATAATCCCGGGACCGGCAACGTGAAAATTACCTCACTGGCCGTGTCGCACACCACCGCCGATATCATCGCCATCGGTACCAGGGATGGTGATAACTCGGAATACGGCGGTATATATATACTTGATGAAACACTTCCTTCCTACATATGGACGGACAGCAGTATCAGTGGCCATGATGTATTTTCACTGTCTTTTTCCCCCGGTTACCCGCAGGACGGACAACTCATAGCGGTAACCAGTGACGAAACGAACACCTATGTCTCGGTAAAATCCGGTTCCGCCGACTGGGGCAGCCTGATGGGCGCCGCCCTGCTTTCCCGGGATAATGCCGTACCGCATTCTCCGGTTTCACCCCTCGTTTCGGCTGCAATTACATTTCCCGGTAATTACGGATATGACTTTTCCCTGGAGAACAGTGTCTTTTACGTAGCGGTAAATACCGGCGGCGGTAACGGAGATATTTACAGAATCAATTGCGTATTGAGTCCGGCTTCGTCAATCGCCACCGACCTCAATGTGGGGCTTTCGGGTGGTTACGATAACCTGGATATCGCCGCGCTGGACTGTTCCGGCACCTACCCGGCGGTGAACCTGATAGCCGGCGTCGCCGACAGCAAGCGGATATACCTGAGTTCCGACGGCGGGAACAACTGGGATGAGAGTCTTAAGCCGCCGACCGGCGATTCTGTATCCAATATCATCATGTCGGCTAATTTCGCCGCTTCTCAAACAGCCCATGTTGCCACCACAGGTATCGATAGTGCGTTCTCTGTTACCCGTGACAGCGGCCATACCTGGAATCAGCTCAGCCTGATCGATAACCGGATTAATACGATAGTCGATATGGTGCCTTCACCCGATTTCAGCCTGGATAAAACCCTGTTTATGATTACCTTCGGTAACCGGCACAGTCTCTGGCGTACGGAGACCGGCGGCGTCTCCTGGGAAAGAATACTATCCGGCACGCTGGAAGGTGTCGATACGCTGGCAAGAGTCGGTTTGCCGCCGCAATCGAGAAACTTACAGAAAACCGTCTTTCTTGCCGGTGAAAGCGAGGGCAAGCCGGCTATATGGGAATCCATAGATAACGGTCAGAGCTACCGTATCCGTAAAATCCTGAACCCGGCAACCGGTACAAGCTTTCCCATCGATGCGTGGGCGATTGCCGACGAGACGACCCTGTACATCGGCAGTTTCGATGGTACCGAAAGCAAGCTATTTAAAACAATCAACAGCGGTTTCTTCTTTTTTGACGGAGTTACCGCGGGCAGCCAGCCGCTGAACTCGATCGCTCTGTCCCCGGAGTTCGATACTGACGGTCATATCGTTACCGGCGACAGCAACGGCCGGGTATACTGGTCGGACGACGGAGGAGAATCTTTTCAGACCCTGCCTTTCGGCGCCTCTTCACCGCCGCTTTCGGGACAGGTGACCGTAGCTTTCGATGCCGATTACCGGAACAACCACACGCTCTATGCCGCCGGTAATACCCCCGATGCCGGTATATACCGGTTCACCATCGGTGAGGTCGCCTGGGAGTCAATCGACAGCACCCTGCCTCCCGGCGCCGCTATCAACCAGTTGGTCATGTCCGATGACGGTGTATTATACGCTGTCAATTCCAGAGCCGGCGGCGGTATGGAACGCTGTCTGAGTCCGGCTACACTGACCCATCCATCCTTCGAAACGGTTACCCCGGGTCTCAGCGGCGGGGCAACGCTGTACGGATTATGGCAGTATTGCCACCGGCTGTGGTCGATAGACACCACCAATATCAAGCTGATGACCTACCGCGACACGCTTACCGTGCCGGTTACCCCGGTTGCCCCCGATAACGAGGATATTAATATCGGCAACCTGACCGATAATGCCGTGAAAAAAGTCAGCCTCGACTGGGAAACTTTGGAAGGGGCGACGGTCTACGAATGGCAGTGCTATAGCGACACCGATTTCAGTTCGATCCCGGACGGCTTTGAAGGTACTACGCAGTCGAGTTCGGTAAAACTGCCGTCACTGGAACAAGCGACGACTTACTACTGGCATGTGAGAGCTATTTCACCCGTCCTCAGCCCCTGGTCGGAAAAATGGTCGTTCACCACGGCGTATGATACGGTACCCATAAACTTAGAACTGCAGAGCCCGGCGGCAGGAGCCAGCGACGTATCAATAAAACCCCTTTTCCAGTGGAAGGGAACCGGCGGAGTGGATGCTTACGAACTGGTTCTGGGTAAAAACCCCGATTTTTCCGAAACCGTTATCGCCAAGGAAAACGAAAGTGCGCTGACATCGAACGCCTGGCAATGTGAAATCGACCTGGATTATGACACCGCCTACTTCTGGAAGGTAAGAGCTGTCAACGGCAGCGCCGGAAGCCCGTGGAGTTCCGTCGGTTCTTTCACCACCGAAACAAAGCCGGCGGAAATTCCGGGAACCGTTGCCGGGGTCACGACAACACCGGATAACGGGGCGGCAAACGAACCGCCGCCGGTTACTGTAACGGACCAGGCCCCGGAGAACGGCCTGCCGCCGGTAGCCGCCCCGGACTCTTCATTACCTCAATGGATGCCCTACCTGGTGGGAAGCCAGGGATTCCTGTTGTTACTCGCCCTGATAATCATCATCATACTGGTAGCCCGAAGAAGGCATTATTAGTCTGAAATTATCGTTACCGGGTTATCGCGTGGCAGTATGTTCAGAAAGAATTGACACATCATTCTGATTGATATATTCTGAAACTAACACTCACGACAGGAGGACTCATCTTATGGCAGAAACTGATACTGGGATCAAAGAAAATGTTGCGGGTTTGTTGTGCTACGTGTTGTGGTGGGTAACCGGAGTCATCTTTCTGATCATCGAACCAAAAAATAAGTTCATCCGGTTTCACGCTTTCCAATCCATTATTGTATATGCAGCAATAACCATTGCAGCTGTAATTTTTACCTTTATACCTGTTTTACAATGGTTCATGCCATGGATAATCTGGTTATTTGGGATTATTCTCTGGATAGTCTTGATGGTGAAGGCAAACCAGGGCTTAAAATATAAACTTCCTATTGCCGGTGATATGGCTGAAAAATGGGCCGGCTAACAGAATAGAGTATCCATCTTTCCAAATAATCTGTTTACAGCATTTTCCCTGATATTCCTGGATACCGGGCTCGGTGGAATGCTGGCTGAAGAGAGGTGAACCTTATGCCACTGGTTACGATTAAAATATTCGAGGGAAGGACAATCGAGCAAAAACGCGGGTTGGCTAAAGACGTTACGGATGCCATCGCGAAAAACATCGGGTGCCAGCCTTCGGCAGTTAACATAGAGATAGTGGACCTGAAGCAGGAAAACCTGGCTGTAGGCGGCACGCTATTTATCGATAATAAATAATCCGGAGGACTGATGAAGGTACTGGGTATCATGGGCAGCCCCCGGATGCAGGGCAATACCGACCTGCTGCTCGATGAAGCGCTGAAAGGCGCCGCCAGCCGGGGGGCGGAGACAGAAAAAATCCTGGTGGATAAGCTGAAGCTAACCCCCTGCAAAGAATATTATGCCTGCCTCAAGGACGGTAAATGCGTTATCAAAGACGACATGGATGATATTTATGATAAACTCCTCGCCGCCGATGTCATAATAGTCGCGTCGCCCATGTTTTTCTATACGGTCAGCGCTCAATTAATGGTATTGATAAGTCGCTGCCAGGCACTCTGGGCAAGAAAATACGTGCTGAAAACCATGAATATCCCCGAGAAAAAGGGTGCCTTCATCGCCGTGGGGGCCACTAAAGGAGAGAAGCTATTCGACGGCCCCAGATTAACGTTGAAATACTTCTTCCAGGCTATCAATACAAATTACGACGAAGAACTGCTGATAAGAGGCATCGATAAGAAGGGCGAGATTAAAGACCATCCCACCGCCCTGGTCGATGCCTACGAAATGGGGAAAAGGCTGGCAACCCCTTAGGTTATCCGCCAGCCTTCATTGATTAATCCGATTTGATATCGCCCTGTACGCCTATCGTTACGTCCGTAAAGGGAATCACGTTGCCGCTGGCGAGAATTGCCTGCTTGGCCATGTGGACCAGCCCCGAGCAGCAGGGCACTTCCATGTGCACCACCGTCAGGCTCTTGATTCCGGACTGCTTCAGTACCTCGTTGAGTTTTGCCTGGTGCGCCTGGAAATCGTCCAGCTTGG
>JASFHJ010000117.1:0-5341 GCA_050123255.1 Dehalococcoidia bacterium | reverse complement strand
AGGTTAACGGTAAGTTGCGTGACAAGATATCCGTCCCGGCATCCATCTCCGAGGAAGAAGCCAAGGAGACCGCGACCGTTCAGCCGAAAACGCAAACTTACCTGGAGGGCAGGGAAGTGGTCAAGGTAATCTATGTACCCGGCAAGCTGGTAAACTTTGTGGTGAAGTAAAAAGAGGGAAACAGGGGAAGAGGTAGATAACATATTGAAATGTCCATTGAATAAGGAAGCGCCAGGAGATTGCCCGCGTTGTCCTTTTGGTCAATTTGCTGGTAAAAGAAAAGAGTTTTTAAATATGGAAAGTATGTGGCTCTGTACATATCCTTTTGTTGGTGATGTTGATTACTTAAAATTAATGAAAAAACAACAGAGAAAAAACAAATCATGAAAATAGCGTTTATAGGCGGCGGCAACATGGGCGAAGCTATTTTAGCGGCTGTTCTGGAGAAAGGACTGGCTTCACCCCATGATATCTGCGTCAGCGACATCAGCCGGGAACGGCGGGACTACCTGGAACGGAAACACGGGGTCGCGGTAACCGATAATACCGCCGAAGCGGTTAAGAACAAGGATATCGTTGTCCTGGCGGTAAAGCCGCAGAATATCGCTGATATACCGGAGGCTATAGAAAAGTCGCTGCAGCCGGAGCAACTGGTACTGTCCATCATTGCCGGCGTGAAGATGGCCACCATCGGGAAATTGCTCAATCACGAACGCATCGTGCGCGTCATGCCCAACACTCCGGCGCAAATCGGCGTGGGCATGAGCGGATGGACTGCTACCTCTCAGGTTACTGTCGAACAAAAAGAACGGGCGCGTTCCATCCTGAACGCTATGGGTAAAGAGATTTATTTCGATGATGAGGAGTACCTGGATAAGGTTACGGCTATCAGCGGCAGTGGTCCCGCCTACGTATTCCTCTTCGCCGAATGCCTGGCGGATGCCACGGCGGACATCGGTCTTTCCCGGGATGAAGCCGTTACCCTCGTATCGCAAACGGTTCTCGGTGCCGCCCGTCTTATCAGTGAATCGGGGGAAACCCCTGCCGAACTCCGCCGGAAAGTGTCGTCAAAGGGTGGCACCACCGAGCGGGCTCTCCAGGTCTTTGCAGAAGGTGGTTTGAAGGATATTGTTCGCAAAGCCGTCCAGGCGGCTTACGACAGGGCAAAAGAACTCGGCAGCTAGTTTATAATAGCACTATTCCGAAGAATTTTATTAATGTTATTAGAAATATCAGTAAATATAGTTAGTTCAGTATTGACAAAACATACTTAATATAGTATAATAGGTCAATATTCACGGGGAGGAAATTACGATGAAAAATCTCAGTGACTCCGAACAGACATTTATTGAAGAAGTGGGCGTGGTTTTCGAGCAAACGGGTATGCCGCGCATGGCCGGGCGCGTCTTCGGGTGGCTTTTGATTTCTGATCCTCCTTATCAGTCGCCGGCAGAGCTGGCCGGTGTGCTCCGGGCCAGCAAGGGTTCCATCAGTACTACCGTCCGGCTTCTCCTCCAGATGGGATTAATCGAGCGTCATATAATCTCCGGGGAACGGCACGATCATTTTAAAATCAGTCCGGACGCGCTGCAAAAAACCATAAATCATGGCATCGTCGAGGAAATCAAGCTGTTCCGGAATCTGGCGGAACGCGGCTTGAAGCTGATCGGCAAGGAAGACGAAAACCGGCGCCGCTGGGTGGAAGAGATGTATAGTCGGTACGATTTCTTGGAAAACGCGTTCCCCAAGCTAATGGACCGCTATGAAAAAAGACAGGAAAAGAAGCGGCTGAAGCTATTATTGAAGGACGTGAAAACCTAGCATTTACGGATGTACCGGTATCCTGACTATAATCCTATTGACTCGCCATATTGTGGATAGTACAATGATGTAAACGGTCCCGGAGCAACGCATATGACCTGGTTGGATATCGTAATACTTATTATTATCGCCATTCCCACCTTCATCGGTTTGAAGGCGGGAATCGTTAAAGCGCTCTTTATTATCGCCGGCGGTATTATAGGAATCGTGTTAGCGGGTCGCTTTTCCGACCAGCTGGGTGCAGCGTTTTCCGATGAAGGCTGGGCGAAGGTGGTGGCATTTGCCGTCATTTTCCTGGTGGTGCTGCTCATCGCATCGATAGCCGCCAAACTGGTAAAGTGGGCGCTTTCCGCGGTACTGCTGGGATGGGTGAACAGCCTCGGCGGCGCCGTGCTGGGATTTATCATGGGTGCCTTTGTATGCGGCGCCATATTGGCTATCTGGGTGAAATACCTCGGAATAGGGGCTACCATCGCAGACTCACCCCTGGCCGGTTTTCTCCTGGACGGCTTCCCCTTCGCTCTGGGACTATTGCCGGGTGAGTTCGATTCCGTACGCGAATTCTTCGACTGATAAGAATAAGCCGGACACCCGCTTCGGGGATATCACCCGAAGGCCACAGCCAGCACTGCTGACCTTAAACTGTTTTCAAAGGCAGACAATACCTGGTTTATTTAAGCGGTAAATACCCGGCTCGAATTACTTTCGAGATAGTATTTTTACCTATCTGTAGAAAGGCCCATAAAGCAGCCGGCGCTGTTTATTTCTTCGGGTGGTCCGGATCCGGTCCGGGAGCGTCGACGGGACAGATTTCCGCGCACTGGGGAGTATCGAAGTGACCTTCGCACTCGACACATTTATCAGGGTCGATGACGTAGATCGTATCTCCCTCGCTGATGGCACCAACCGGGCACTCTGGTTCGCAGGCGCCACAGCTAATGCACTCGTCTGAAATCTTATAAGCCATTCAATTTACCTCCTGGTTCTTCCCCTTAAAAAATTCAACCGAATATATAATCAAAGCATTTGTATTTTATGCGGTAAGGCCCTTCTCTTTCAAGGCTTCGACCACGTGTTCCGGTACCAGGCTGTGTATATCACCGCCCAGACCGGCTACTTCCTTCATCAGGCTGGAGCTGAGAAACTGGTATTCGTGACTCGCCATGAAGCACACCAGCTCCAGTCCCGGATGCAAACGCTTGTTCATCATGGCAAAATCAAATTCTCTTTCAAAGTCGTCCCGTATTCTGAGACCTCTTACCATCACTCCGGCATTCATGTCTCTGGCGAACTGGGTCGTCAGTCCGGTATAGGACTTCACCTGGACATTCGGCAGGTGGGTGACCGCCCGCCTGGCGAGTTCCACGCGTTCTTCGACGGTGAAGGTCAGGTTCTTGTCCGGGGTGGCGAATATTCCTATGTATAATTCATCGAACAGTTTGGAAGCCCGGGAAGCGATGTCGATATGACCGTTGGTAATCGGGTCGAAACTGCCGGGGTATATGGCGATCGTCAAGATGAAGCCTCCTTCTGATAGATTGATATGCAGCTATCACCGTGTCTTTGCTCTTTAACGGATTTGAATTCGCCGTACCCGGGTGCCAGGGTCAAACGCGGCGAGTGAGTCACGACCAGCGTGGTATCTTTCGTGACCAGTGAGGATTCGGTGAGTTGGGTGATGACTTTGCCTATTGATGAATTTGAATAGGGCGGGTCCATCAATACTATATCATACTCCTTATCGAGAGAAAGGATTGCTTTTTCCACACCGCGGCAATGTACGCGGGAGCTTTCCGCCAGCCCGGTTTTTTCCAAATTTTCTTTAATTATACCACAGCATCGTGGTTCATTATCAACAAAGTCTACCCATCCGGCTCCCCGACTTAATGCCTCGATTCCCATGGCGCCGCTGCCGGAGTATAAATCAAGCACGTTGGTCCAACCCCTGGCCATATTTATCAACATGGAAAAAATAGCCCCGCGAACCAGGTCTGTCGCCGGGCGTGTCGTCGTCCCCCTGGGGAATTTCAGCCTGTGCCCCTTGGCTTTGCCGGCAATCACTCGCATATGAGATACGACACATTTCAGGTTTGTTCCGGAATACCTAATATTTCCAGATACAGGATAAAGAGTTGCTTCAGGTTTGTCAACGCCCCGGGGTGTTTAAGGGGGGATATGCCCCTATAACTACGAAGACTTTCCTCTTCCACGGAACGCCTTTTCCTACCTGAGCCTGATTCCGATGACTTAATCACTCATACTAATAATAAATACTTTCTACTTACCGGAAGCAGGCCGATCTACTACCGGGTTAAAAACGTAATACGGGTAAAAACGCTCAGGCTCGCTTATTTTATCCAGTCGGGCTACTTCTTCGTCGGTTATTTCCCACTCGACCGTCTTGAGATTTTCCTTTAGTTGTTCGGCTTCTCTCAACCCGAAAATGAGCGCGTTGACGCCCGGTTTCTTCAGCTGGTAGTTCAATGCCGCCTGTGACACGGTAGCATTATGTGCCCTGGCAATCTTGTCCAGTTCATCCACTACAGCGAACAAGACGTCCGGTACTACGGGCCATGGCTGGGTATTTTCCAGGGATTTAAAGCGCGTTCCTTCCGGCCACGGCTTATCCTTGCGGTATTTGCCGCTGAGAAACCCGCCGTGCAGAGGGCTGAAGTTTACGATGGCCACACCCTGGTCGAGGCAGACCGGGACCTGTTCGAATTCCGGCCAGCGATTGAGCAGGTTATACTGTATCTCCAGAGTATCAAAGCTTGCCCATCCGTTCTCACGGGAAATCGCCAGACATTTCATTACCTGCCATCCGGAGAAATTGGAACAGCCGATATAGCGTACTTTTCCGGCACGAACCAGATCGTCCAGCGCTCTCAAGGTTACTTCCAGGGGAGTATGCTCATCGAACATGTGAAGCTCGTAAATATCAATATAGTCGGTCTGGAGCCTCTTCAGACTGGCATCGCATCCTTCAATGAGGTGCTTGCGTGAAAATCCCCCGTCGTTTGGTCCGGGAGCCCCCCTTGTCGGATGGACTTTATCGATGATAATAGCTTCCCGGCGACGATTACCCAGCGCTTTACCCAGAATCTCCTCCGCCCATCCGCTGGAGTAAGTTTCGGCAGTATTAAAGAAGTTAATGCCCGAGTCGAGGGCCATGCTGACAATATAGTCTGCATCCTTTTGCCCTATCGCCCCTGTTCTTTCATATCCGTCGCGGCCACCAAAGCTGCCCGTTCCCAGACAGAGCTCAGAGACCTGAAGGCCGGTTTTTCCGAGAATACGCATCCTCATTGTTTCGTTCCTTTCAGATTCTTTATTCGTAAATGATCGATAGTTATATCGTATATCATACGTTTTGAACTCTGGACAGCACGGATATCAAGATCACATCCCCTCCAGGGCGGTGTATAGGCAATGACGTATTGCCTTTTCTATTCCTGTACCTGCCGGCAGCACTCGATATGTTCCAAAGAGTCCGGGAGATTCCAGGTAAACTAGAAGTCGA
>JASFHJ010000116.1:0-5363 GCA_050123255.1 Dehalococcoidia bacterium | reverse complement strand
GAAAAAGCAATCGCGATGACGAAGCCGATGACCATCATCCCGCCGATAACCCCGACCATCATGGGTACCCACCGCCAGCCGGAAGTTAACGCTGCTTCTTCCTTCGGCATGGAGCGATGCATCACGTAGAGATGCCCGATGGCTATCGAGACAAGGCTGAAGAAGAAAAAGCCGATTACATAAAGGGCGATTTCACCTCCCGGTTTCTCAAAGGTATCCTCGCCGGACGTTAGTCTCCACAGGATAATGAGTACTATCGTGAATACTATGCCCTTCAGGAACGAGGTATAGATGTTTCGGAATTGGGAGGTCGACCGCCCCAGGCCGATTCCCCGCCACCAGAGGTATATCACGGCGATTATAGCCACTACTATCGGATGGGGATTATCGAAGAAATGGGCCAGCTTATCTCCGGCGAAACCCCACCATCCGGTGTTGAATATACCGTAACCGCCGTTATATTCGATGCGTAAAACTATAAGCAATGTTATCACGCCGGCACCGATAATCACGGTTCTTATCAGCCAGATGGGCCAGTTCTGCCTGGTGATAATCCGGGTTAATACCAGGGAGACCACCAGTACAATGATTAAAGATACCAGGCTTAAAGCCGGATCCTGTTCCCCGAAGTAAGGCCATAACCCTATCCACATCAACCAGGGAAACAACCAGAACGATTCCATGAGGATAACCGAAAACGGGTAGAAAATATCGTTCAGGTAGTTTATTTTATTCTTGTCATTCATGTTATTTTTCTACCAGGTTAATCTCTTTTACCACGTCCCAGGCGGTTTCATCGGTAATATGGTAGACCGGCAGTTTGGGAGCATGGATATTGTCGACGCTGCCGCCAACCTTGATGAGTGAAACGCTGTGGCCCCTTCTCTTCATATCCAATAACGTATTTACGAGTTCTTCGTTGGCCTGCGCCGAGATAACCACCATAGAACTGCCCCAGGGAAGATTGCGCGCTTCCTGCCGTATAAACCGGGGAGCCGGCCTGGCTTCAACCTGGTGAATCTGGGAAAGCGTTTCCAGTATTCTCGTCAACTGCTCCGGATGCTGGCTGTGGGGTACCCGGGCAAGTCCTTCGGAAAACCGCGTTATCTGGTTTAAGTACAGCCCGATGCGGAAGCCCGCCTCCAGGGCATATTGGGAGATGGATGCCGCCGCAATAATCCCCAGTTCCTGGAGTTGGGCAACGCTGCCCCAGTACGGCGACTCCGTGGTGCGAACGTCCAGGAAGAGACTGATGTCTATGGTCGTGGTGGGTTCGTAGATGCGCGTCTGGAGCTTGCCGAGTCGGGCGCTGCTTTTCCAGTGAATCCGTTTCAGACTGTCTCCGGCGCGGTAGTCTCTGACCCCGGCCGTCAGCACCGGGTCCTGGAACAGATGCTGTTGTACGCGGATATCGCCGAAAAGCTGCTTGGAAGGGATTCCCAGTTTGTCCAGCGGTACCAGCCGCGGATAGACAAAAAGGTAATCCAGCTTACTTATCATCGTTTCTTTACGGAAAAATCCGAACAGGTCGCCGGAGCGTATCCGTGTGGGACCGAAAACAAAGCAGCCCCGCTGTTCGCAGCGCATGGGGAAACGCCGCGTTACCCGGTGATACCAGCTGATGGGAAACATGTTGGTAAGTACCGTGCGGTCTTCCAGGACGTTGGTTGTTTTTCCTTTGAGGAGGGTGACCTGCTCCGGTAATTCGTCTTCTATCTGAATCCAGGGCAGGGGGAGAAGCTTTCGGTTGGCTACTTCAACCTGGTAGAAAATCTCGTCACCGAAGAAAACCTTGGTCTGGCTGAGGCTGCGTTTGTATACTATGCGGTTCAGGCAGTACCGATTCCACAGCCGGGAGATAGCGCCGGTTAATATGAAAAGCAGGGAGATGATTACCAGCGGAACCTGGTCCAGTACCAGGCTGAGAATCAGAATGCCAACACCTATTACAAGCCAGAGTTCGCCCCGCATCGATTATCCTTCCCCGGGTACGGCTTCTTCTTCCACCGGAACGAATACGGAGTTGATAATTTCCTTAATCGTCGGTTCGGCTTTATATCCGCGGAGCCGGCTTTCTGATTTGGGGATAATCCGGTGAATGATTACCGGAGTTACCATGTATTTAACGTCATCCGGAGTAACGAAAGAACGCCCCCGCAGGGCTGCCAGGGCCTGCGAGGCGTTATACAATGCCAGCATCGCACGGGGACTGGCGCCAAGTTCTATTGACTGGTGTTCGCGGGTGGCATGAATGACCCGGATGATGTAGTCCTCCACGTCTTCCGCCACGTGCACATCGCGGCAGGCTTTCTGCATCTCGACCAGTTCTTCCGCGGTAATCACGGCCTCCAGTTCATCCAGCGGGTCGGTGCTGCGGAACCTCGCCAGGATGGTGCGGTCATCTTCCGCGGTAGGGTAGCCAATCTGGATTTTCAGCAGGAACCTGTCCAGCTGGGCTTCGGGGAGGGGAAAAGTACCTTCGAGTTCGATGGGATTCTGGGTTGCCATGACTAGGAAAGGTGTGGGAAGAACCTTGGTATCGCCTTCGGCGGTTACCTGGTGTTCCTGCATGGCTTCCAGCAAAGCCGACTGGGTACGGGGGGTTGCCCGGTTGATTTCGTCGGCCAGCACTATCTGGGACATGATGGGTCCGGCTCTGAATTCAAAATCCGTAGTTTTCTGATTGAAAATGTAGGTGCCGGTGATGTCGGAGGGCAGCAGGTCCGGGGTGCATTGAATGCGACGGAAGCTGCATCCCAGGGACCTGGCTAACGATTTTGCCAGGACTGTCTTGCCCAGCCCCGGCACGTCCTCGAAAAGCATATGCCCTTCGCAGAGCAGGGCGATGACCGCCAGTTCAACAACCTCGCCTTTCCCGACAATCACCTTCTCCACATTTTCCTTTACCCTGGTGGCCGTGTCTTTTATCTGGTTTACTATGCGTTCATCCATGATATCATCAACCTTCTAAATTTAATCAGCCCATATTATATCAGCTTCATACCACAAATGTCATAATCGGTATATTTTCGTATAAATCGTCGATGAAATTCCGTATAATAAAACCGATTTTATAGGTAGTAATCTTCTTGACAATAACCAACCACAGGCGTATAATGAAACTAACCGATATATCGTTTTGATTATACTTCCATATCTGGACCGGAATAATTATGTTTAATACGCGATTTCACAAGCACCACGATTTTATGGAGCACCGACCGGGAAGACCCTTCCAGCGGGGGGACTTTAAATATATAATCCTGCACTTCCTGAAGGATAAACCCAGCTATGGTTACGAAATCATGAGGGGGCTGCAGGAACGCTTTCACAGTTTTTACGTCCCCAGCCCGGGTAGTATTTACCCCACCCTCCAGATGCTGGAAGAGATGGGCTACGTTACCGGCAGCGAAGAAAAAGGGAAAAAGGTTTATACGATAACCGAAGCGGGTCTGGAATTTCTCAGTGAGCAAAAAGAATTCGTCAAGAGGATGAACGAGCAGATGAAAGACTGGTGTAATCCCGATACCGTTGACGATATCGCCAAAACCATGCGCGAATTTGAAAGACTTGCCTGTCTACTTAAAGATATTGCGCGTAATGCCGACCCCAAGGAACACAACCGTATCCGTGATGTCCTCACCCGCGCTTACGAAGAAATTTTTAAAAAATAAACCCGTAACGGTGATGGACGCCACAGCTTTGCACCGGGACGGGATTAACCTGGATAGTCAGGTTTATACATAAACGTGAAATGAAAACTATAGTTAGACTAATCGGCTTTGTCCAAAAATACTGGCCAATGCTGGTCATAGCCTTTTTCTGCCAGCTCTTTGCCACGGCATTCGGTATCGTTATACCCCGCATGCTGGGTCAGGGCATCGATGACGTTATCAAGCTATCACAGGAAACCGGATCCGCGACCCCCATCATAATCGTTGCCGTAGTGGTGCTGGCTGCCGGTCTCTTCAGAGGCGCGGCCATGTACGGCAACCGTTATTTCAGCGAAGTGGTATCGCAGAAGGTTTCCTATAATATAAGGAATGCCCTCTACGACCGCCTGCAGCGCCTGAGTTTTCAGTTCCACGACGAAAACCAGACCGGGCAGCTCATGTCCCGGGCTACGGTGGATGTTGAAGCTACCCGCATGTTCTTTTCCATGGGATTACTGGGTATCATTCAGGTACTCCTGATGTTCTTCGGCGTGTCCTATATGATATTGTCCATCAACTGGCAGCTGGGACTCGTTATGCTGGCATTTACCGTTCCGGTAGCCCTGCTGGCAATGAGTTTCGGCAAAAGGATAAGGCCTATCTGGCTGAGAGTGCAGGAGATGCTGGGATTCATGAGTACGTCACTGGAAGAGAGTCTGGCCGGCGTTAGCGTGGTCAAGGCATTTTCTCAGCAAAAGGAAGAAACCAGGAAATTCGAAGTCCAGACAAAGGTGCTGTATGATGAACAAATGCATGCCGCCCGTTTGATGGCGAGAGCCTGGCCGACCATGGTGTTGTTCGTAGGCATACCTACGGTGATTATACTCTGGTACGGTGGTACCCAGGTTATTAACGGAACAATGAGCCCGGGTGAAATAACTGCCTTTATTATGTATCTGGGCTTATTAATGATGCCGGTACGCCAGCTCGGTATGATGGTAAACCTGTATTCCCGCACCGTATCCGCCGGACAGCGCATCCTGGAAATACTCGATACCGAATCACAGGTTGTGGAAAGCCCCACAGCTGTCGACATCGGCAGGGCCAAAGGGCAGGTTACTTTTGAGAACGTCAGTTTCAGCTACGATAGAATCAGCCCGGCTTTGAACAACGTAAGTTTTGAAATAAAGCCCGGGCAGCTGGTAGCCCTGCTGGGGGGATCGGGCAGCGGTAAAAGTACTGTCGCCAATCTACTGGCACGGTTCTATGACGTCAGCGAAGGCAAGATATGCGTCGACGGTACGGATATCCGTGATATCACTCTGGCGTCGCTCCGCAGGAACGTGGTTACCGCCCAGCAGGATGTTTTTCTGTTTTCCTCCTCAATTAAAGAAAATATCGCCTACGGCGACGTTGATGCCACCCTGGATGAAATAATCGCCGTATCCAAAACCGCCCAGCTTCATGACTTCGTGGAGGCTCTGCCCGAGGGATACGATACCTGGGTCGGCGAGCGCGGCGATACCCTTTCCGGCGGTGAGAAACAGCGTTTATCCATAGCGCGTACGCTGCTGGTTAATCCCAGCATTCTGATACTCGATGATTCCACCGCCAGTGTGGACTCGGAGACGGAAAAGCTAATCCGCAAGGCACTGGATGAATTAATTAAAGACAGGACTACCTTTATAATCACACATCGCCTGGCGTTGA
>JASFHJ010000115.1:0-5368 GCA_050123255.1 Dehalococcoidia bacterium | reverse complement strand
GATACCACGGAAGCCGGTATAGAGAAGATTTACACAATATTAAAAGCAGCCGGGATATTGATTGGGTAATGAGGAAAGGATTATAATCACGGCGCAGTAGCCATCAGGTCAATAATGCTGATTTACGGATTCTATCAAATATCGGGACAGGTCTACCACTATCCTTAATTAAAAGAGGAGAGTCAATATGATGGTAAAAAGAAAATACGAACATCTGGTTAAGCCCTTAAGTGCCGGCGGCATGGACATGGATGCGATGAAGGATGTGAAAGTTCCCAGGGGCGCTTTTGCGAACGGTCCGGGAAATGCCGATAAAATCGTGTGGCTGAACGGTAGAGACCATCTGGAAGGGCTTGAGCTCAACTTTACCTGGGGTTTCTATAGCGGAATCGGCGACTGGCACACCGGTCAGGACCCTCACACCCATCCCTACCCGGAATGTCTTGTCTTTGTCGGTCTCGACTCGGCTAACCTGAATTACCTGGGGGCGGAAATCGAGATATGCCTGGGCGAAGAACAGGAAGCCTACACATTCGACGAGCCCGCCATCGTCGTCGTACCCGCCGGTATGCCCCACTGTCCGCTAACCACTAAACGGGTGTGGAGCCCCAGGGGTTTCGGCTTTTACCTGGCGTCCCTGGGCGATGTACCCACCACGACCTGGATGGGTGAGGGGGTATCGGAGGAGACGATGAAGGCGATGCAGGAAGCGGCTGCCGGGAGCGGCAGGAAAATGCCGATGACCTCTTACGTTTCCGAGAAGCGGCTGAAAAAGAACCCGACGAAACCCACCGGCAAATACGCCCACCTGATAAAACCCTTAAAGACAGGCATGATAATCCAGCGGGGGAAACCGGCGCTGGATACGATGACACAGGAGCAGCGGGCCCGGTTTGAGGAAAGGGCCAAGAGTGGACAAAAATCAGGACCGGGCAACGCCGACCACCTGGCGTGGTTTTACGGCAGGGACCTGGAAGGACTGGAGCTTAATCTTATCTGGGGACTTTACAGCAAACCCGGCATCTGGCACCGAGGTGTCGGTGCACACGCCCATCCCGTTGATGAAGTCCTGGTTTTCGCCGGCCTTGACCCCAACGATATCAATTACCTGGGGGCGAAAATCGAGATAGATTTAGGCGAAGAGCATGAAAGATATATCTTTGATAAACCCACCGTTGTTATCTGCCCTAAAGGACTGCCGCATAATCCGGTAGTGGTCAGGTGGGTGGATAGACCTTACGCCTTTTATTCGATTGCCCTAGGGGGTGAATACGAAACTACCATTGTAGACTGATCGTGACGACTAACCATGTAAAAAACAACCATAATCGCTGAATATCCAAGGAGGACTAATAAAAATGGCAAAGGGAAAATACGAGCATTTACTCAAACCTCTGAACATAGCCACGATACCTCAGATGATGAGGGACGGTGCCGGCTTTAAAAACACAGGCAACGCCGATAGCATATATTGGTTGAACGGCAAAGAGCACCTGGAGGGGCTGCCGCTCAATTTTTCCTGGGGATTTTATACCGGTCTGGGTGACTGGCACCCCGGTATGGACCCTCACATACACCCTTACCCGGAAGCCCTGTTATGGGTAGGTCTCGACCCCGATAACGTGGAGTATCTGGGTGCGAAAGTTTCCTACTGCCTGGGAGAAGAACTGGAAGTACACACCTTTGACAAGCCTTCGGTCGTCATCGTTCCCGCCGGCATGCCTCATTGCCCGTCGATTACCGAAGATGTCACCAGCCCGATAGGCTATAGCTTTATGATATTTTCTCTCGGCGCCGAGCCTACCACGACCTGGATGGGGGACGGAGTGGCGGATAGACAGGAACAGCAGATGCGGCAGCCGCCGCCCGAGGGCGCCAGAGGGCCGTTGATGGTATCCACTTTTTCGGAGAAGAAGATAAAAGTCAGCCCGGAAACCCTTACCTACGGTCATAAATACGACCATCTGGTCAAGCCACTGGTACCGTTCAAGACGTCCCGGGAAAAACTAACCCCCGAGGAAAGGGCCGAGTTTGAGAAGATGGCTTCGGACGGTATGAGGGTAGGACCGGGAAATGCGGACAATCTGGTATGGATGTACGGCAAGGATCTGGAAGGACTGGAACTCAACTTTACCTGGGGCTTTTATAAGTCGCCGGGCGTATGGCACCGCGGACCGGGGGATTCGGACGGAGCGCATGTCCATCCCACTGACGAAGTCCTGGTTTTCGTCGGGACCGACCCGGGTGATATAGATTACCTGGGGGCGGAAATCTCGATAGACATGGGTGAAGAACATGAGAGATATATCTTTGATAAACCCACCGCTGTAATATGTCCCCGGGGGTTGCCGCATAACCCGGTAATCGCCAGATATGTAGACAGGCCTTACGCGTTTTTCCTGATAGGGCTTTCCGGAGACCACGGGACTACTTACGTAGATTGACCATTTTGGTCCGGGGAATTCCTGTGCTATTGCTTATAAACCTGAAAGTAGGGTGATAATCAGCAGGCCTTTTTAGGTAGTCAAACGGTCTAAAGTCATTCATTTTGGTTACCGGGCGGATTTTGGTACCTGGGGATTTGATCTAATATGACATGGTATGTTATCGATGGGGAATTCGCCTCTCTCCCACCTTCATTAAAAACAAAGATAGGCCTTCCATAGGCTAATTTAGAAATCGATGGCGAAGTTCATCACGATTGAAGCAATAATGGAGATAACAACCCAGAAAATTGTCCAGACAATACCGAATATGAGCAATCCCTTGGCTTTGGATTGGTCGCTATCTTTAACAACCAGATAACCAATCAGTCCTCCTACCCATCCCAGTAAAAACGGCAGCAGCCACCAGGCTCCGGAAGTTGGTTTCTTTTCTGGCGTCATTGCAGTTTGAGTGGGTCTGGCTGCTGTCGCTGGAGCCGGAGAGATACGTGGTCGCGGGGCAACCAGCTTCGTTCCGCAACTTTCGCAGAAAGTACTACCGGCTGGGTTTTCCTGACCGCAACTGGGGCAGATTATCTTTCTGGTCGCTCTCGCACGATTGGCGGCTGTTCGGGGTACAGTCAACTTATTACCGCAATTAGCGCAGAATCGGGATCCTGATTCATTTTCAGTCTGGCATTTCGGACATATCATATGCAAAACCGCCTCGAACTAATCTATCAACGAGGTGCCGCAATCGGTACAGAACCTTTGATTAGCAGCATTAGCTTTGCCGCAACCTGGACAATAGGCGGCGGCTATCTCAGCCTCCACCGGGACAGTGGCCAACTGGGCGCCGCAATAGGTGCAGAATCTGGTGCCGATCGGTATATTCCGGTTACAGTTAGGGCAAACGATTTGTTCCGACCTGGCTTTCACCAGGGCGCGCTGCCGAGAAATCATCAGTCCGATGTTAGCACCGACACTTAATCCCGTAGCCAGGTAGACCGTCAGTAGTCCGTAAGAAGCCGCAACTCCTTGACCCACCAGGGCCAGTAGCTGAGTGATACTGAAAGTTGCTGCCCAGACTACCAGAAACCAGACCGACCTTTTCCCCAGGACTTTCCCCCGGTCGACACGCAGCGAAGTGGTACGGCTCTGGAGAAAGCCGATAATCAGCCCCACAGCGATAAGCGCCCAGGACCAGCCGGTAGGCGGCGATACCTTGAGGAGAACGACGTATAGTATCAGCACGACCACGCTGACGGCTATCTGTAACACCAGACTGGGGATGGTAATGGTACGCTCTTTCTTCAGGCTGCGGACCATCATCCATACCGAGAATATCAGCAGCGGAATAGAGAGCCAGCCGATTATTCTGAAAACAATTTCCACGTGATGCTATCTCCTCGCGGTGCCGCAGTAGTTACAGAACCTGGCCTGCGCTTTTATCTTTTTACCGCAGTTGCGGCAGAACACGACGACCGGTGCGGCCGGTTTCGGGCTTTCTTTTCGGGCTGCCGCCGGTTGAGGGTTTTCCATATCGCTACCGCAGTAAGGGCAAAAGCGGTACTGGTTCGATACGAGCCTGGTGCACTTCGGGCACGCCCGGCCGGTGGCGGCCATCTTCTCGTAAACACGGTAGGCGGAGTAAAGAGCCCCCTGGGGCGTGTCGTTAACCCATTTATCGCCATCAAGACGGTACCATTTCCCCGATTTCGCTCCGATTGTCCAGAGAATGCCGCTGCGGTCGTAGAGCCTGACGTCTTCGAGGAGCTCTTTAATCTGGTTAAAGGTCAGCTCGCCTTTATGGAATCCCCGGCAGAGCACTTCGAAGTACGCCTGTATCTCTTCCGGGGCGAAGGCAACCAGTTCTTCCTGGGTTTCTCCGGGTCTCGTCGTCAATAAATTACTCCCATTTACCCTTGAGCCGGTTCATAATATTCTCGAAGGCTTCCCGCTGTGCGGGCTTGCTGGAATCGGGGAAATCACCATATTGTTTCTTGAATTCAAACATTGCGTCTAATCCGACTTTATCTTTCTTGATGACAGGTATATGATCCTCCGCCCAGTTTTTAACGTCCGGCTCGGCGAAGTCACGGAGGAAATCGGGTACACCTGACCAGTCTCGTGTGGTTCCGCCCGGACCTACCTTTTTATTGGTTACCGATTTCAGGTTTTGAAGGCGTCGTGTCCAGCGCCACGCCGTTGAACCTCTTTCTTCATTTATCTCGGTCCTTAACTGGTCGATAAGCGCTTTGGTATCGCCTTCGCCGGTCTGAGAGAACTTCACCGGGTCGGAGAGGGGTTTTTGCAGGCCGCCGCCGCTTCCGAAAACGCCTTTATCCCGTATTATCTTTCCTCCCTTACGGCTGCCTTCGTAATCAACATCGGAGTCATGTCCGCCTTTCAGCCAGCGCCAGATTTGCTCGAAACCTCCCTCGTCCTTCGGCGGTGGCGGTCCGAAAACCTTCGGGCGGGTCGGCGGGGCCTCGGCGGGTGTGTTTCCGCCCCGGTGCAAGGCGTCCAGGAATTTATCGAAAAAGCTTTCATTGCCGGCAATCATGATGCCGTCACCGGGGTCCTCGGGCGGCGGTACATCGGCAATATCTATCGGCGGTTTGAGCTCCGGCGGCGTGGTTTCGGGAGGCGGAGTTCTCAGATTAACGGTGTCGCTTAGCGGAGGGCGTGCGCCGGTCCGTGGTTCATAGGTGGTATCAGCAGCGTCAGGGCCGCTTAAATCGTCCTCGGGCGGCGGGGGTGATTCCTCAAAACCGCCGCCGGGCGGGCCGACGAATTCATCCTCCGGGTCGTAGAATAGGTCATCGTCATCTCCCAGGTCGTCGTCCGGGCCGGGGCCGCTTTCATCCGTAGTTGTCTGGGTTGAAGTACCACCGCCACCACCACTGCCGCCGCCACCGTTCAGCAGGTTATTCACGATTACG
>JASFHJ010000114.1:0-5371 GCA_050123255.1 Dehalococcoidia bacterium | reverse complement strand
ATCGTAGACGGGCGTGTCACAGCCAATGATTCCGTAGCAGGAAGCGACATTCACAATACTGCCTCCGCCGGACTTTATCATATAAGGAGCAGCGTACTTGGTGCACAGGAATGTTCCCTTTAAGTTATTATTTACAACCCTATCCCATTCTTCCGTGGGTAACTCATGGGCTGGGCTCCGGCCACCGGGAATACCGGCGTTATTTACCAGGATATTCAGTTTACCGTATTTCTCACATATCTCGGGGATGACTTTCTTTACTTCATCCTCTCTGGAGATATCCATATGCCAGTAATCGGCCGTTCCACCATCAGTCCTGATTTCCCCGGCAACCCTTTCACCCTCCTCGTCTTTTATATCAATAATGGCCACGGTGGCACCCTCTGCCGCCAGCAATTTGGCGGTGGCTTCACCGATTCCTCCGGCGCTACCCGTTACTATGGCGACTTTGTCCTTGACTCTATCCACGGTTCCCTCCCGTTGTTCCCGATTTGTATAGATAATCTTACAGGATTTATAATGACTCTATCAATCTGAAACGATATTCGTATCACGATGAATCGTTTGACCTTTTTGCGGGCATTGGAGTACTATACTAACCGATAGCGTGCCGGTACCTGTTTAAATACCTGAATATAATTATTAGTTTGTTCAAAATATTCTGGATTCTCGTATATGAGGAGGTAATATGGATCTTGGTTTTAAGGGAAAAGTGGCCCTGGTTACCGGGGCCGGAAGCCAGGTAGGTTTTGGTAAAGAGACGGCTCTCCTTCTCGCCAGGGAAGGTTGCGATTCCGTACCGGTAACCGATTTAGTTCTGGAGGACGCCGAAAAGACAGCCGAAGCGGTTAAGGCGCTGGGGTCCGGTTCCATCGCTGTTAAAGCGGACATCACCGATAGCGCTGAAGTCGATGCCATGGTGAAGAAGGTGCTCGATGAATACGGCCGGATTGACATTCTCTGCAACGTCGCCGGCGGTATTATTCACAAAGACAACGTGCCCATCGACGAGCAGGACCCCGCAATGTGGGAGAAGCAGTTGAGACTCAACCTCATCGGTACGATGAACGTGACCAGAGCCGTCGTCCCGGCTATGAGAGCCCGGAAATCCGGTGTAATTGTAAATATCGGCTCCGGCAGCACTCATCAGTACGGTATGGGCGTGGGTACATACGCCATGTCCAAGTACGCCATAGACCTGTTTACCCGGCAGCTGGCTTTTGTAGAAGGCGAAAACGGCATACGGGTGAATTGTGTCGCTCCCGGACCGGCTCCGACCAATTTCGGGGCTATCCTCAAGGAAGACAGGCCCCAGCTCCCGCCTGAAGAAATGGAAAAGATGCGTGCCGCCATGATGGGTAATTTCCCGCTGGGTCGCATGGGTACGGCGGCGGATATCGCCAATGCTACCGTTCTCCTGGCTTCGGATGTTACCGGCTACGCCACCGGGCAGGTCTTCCATGTCTCCGGCGGCTCGGTGATGGGATAAGTGCCGGAATTAAGTATTACTAAATATATGGAGGTTCAGTGATGGGAAAATACGATCAGTATATTCATAATCCGCCGCACTTGAGATTGACTTTAAAGTCGGATAACAGCGTTGTTTTCGACGGATTGATGATCGGTCATCAGCAACTGGGCTACGGTTTCACCATCGGTCATCAGTTCGTCAGGAAGCCGTTCAAAGGCGATAATCCCTGCCATACGCACAATTTCCAGGAATTCCTGGCGTGGTACGGCGGCAACCCCGATGACCCGGATGATTTCGGCGCGGAGGTGGTGTTCTATTTCGGTGAAGAGCTGGAAAAGCACGTTTTCACCCGTCCGACGATTGTGTCGCTGCCGCCGGGACTGCCCCATTGTCCGCTGGAAGTCACCCGCGTCGACAGCCCGATAATCCAGGTAGAGGTTATGCTGACCGGCGAGGGCGGCACCCGCGAGCCGTATTTTGAAGAAGATAAAGGTTTTAATCCCGGTGACGTCATGAACTTCGAGCGGCTTTAGCCCTCAGCGGGAAATACCACATAAGTCTTTATCCAGAGGGATAACTCGTGGGGAAGTTTTACAACTTCCCCTTTTTGTCTATTAACCAGGAATTGAACGGTTTTTTACCAGACCAATCAGCGACTAATATCACATATTTTTCCGGCCGCACACGGTACAATATACGTAAATTGCGAATGTGAGGTATGCTCTTATGGTACAGATAACCGATGCGGCCAGAGACAAAATCCAGGAGATACTGGGACAGAATGACGGCAAATATCTGCGCATATTTCTCCAGGGCGGCGGCTGAGGCGGACCCCGCGTGGCGATGGCTCTGGATGAGCCGGAAAAAGACGAACAGTCGGTCAGCATTAACGGCGTCGATGTTCTGATAGCCGATTACGCTAAACCTTTCATCGACGGCACTACCGTCGATTATATCAAAGAAGCCCGGGGTGAGGGATTCGTTATCACCGGACAGGGTAATGCCTGTTAAAAATAACGGGGATTTCTAACCGGGGCTGATATCTTACTAATTCCGCGATTTCTTTTACTATTATTTAGAGCTTTTCTTTGCTGCCCTTTATAAGCTACTATAAAGGGCGTATGGAAACCGATACCCCTCGTTATTCCTTCTGGAAAACGGAAGACATAGAAAACCACGCCAGGGAAGCGGCCCTGGAAGGGGATATCGAGACACTGAGCTATTGCCTGGACGCGCTATCGCCGAAATACCGCACCGATACCCTCACACTTTGGTTGAATATCATAGAATACGGGAAGCAAATGTGTATTCAGCCGGTGGAATGGCTGGCAAAAGCCGCTGAAATTACCGGAAGGTTTAACCCGCAAACGACGGGTAATCATTATCTTTATATAATATTATTATCCGAACTGCACGGTAAAAATCCCGGTTACGGTTTGTACGTGGGTGAAAGCTCCAAAGCACCGGAAATCAGGTTCCAGGAACATTCCCAGGGCAGACGGAACAGGCGGGGGCCCTTGTTTTCGCGGATAGTACGGCGGCATCATAAATGCCTGTTACCGACATTGTACGAACATCTTAATCCTCTTTCCCGGCAGGAAGCCAAAAAGCTGGAGGTGAAAATCGCCAGGGCGCTCAAAGACGCCGGGATTCCCGTGTACGGCGGTCAATGAAAGCTGTCTGTGATAGGTATGACATTTCCGGAAAGCCCGATTACCAGTCCGGCGGGCCGACCGGTTTCTGTTTATCATAAATATCGTTATATATTATCGTCCCGAAGTTCTTCATGATGTTCCAGCGCGCTTCGTTCCAGGGCTCATCCGGAATCGCCCGGATGATAGCGTCGTGCCGGGTGATGTAGCCGTCGCGGAACTCGGGATGGGTATGAATGAAGAGGTCGTTGTTCCGGATACCGCGCATCACCCGCTCCCCGGTTTCCAGTGGGTCCATGAAGACAACCTTCATTTCTTCCGGGGGCCTTTGCGGTCGTCTTTCCTGCCCGGGGGGCGGCTGGGGAGGCCAGGTTTCTCCCGGATTCCTGAGGTGCTCCGGGCGGTTCTCGAAAGAGGACTGACCGAGGTTTCCCATGGTCGGCCCGGGGAACAGCACCGAGACCCCGATGTTCTTATCCTGCAGGTCCGTTGCCAGGGCTTCCATCATCACGGAAACGGCTGCCTTGGTCGTACAGTAGCAAATCATGCCGCCGGCAGCGGCTACGCCCAGCGTGGATGATGTGGAGACGATATGGCCGCCTTCGCCGTGCTTCAGGATGCGGGGCAGCATGGTTACCACGCCGTTGATAACGCCGCCGAGGTTGACGCCCACGCTGTAGTCCCAGTCCCGGAAAGTGACTTTTTCCACCGGACCGCCGCCGGAACCGACGCCGGCGTTATTCACCAGCACGTGCACTTTCCCGAAGACTTTTTCCGCCTCGTCGGCGGCTGCGGCATAACCTTCGCGGTCGGTGACGTTTAGATTTATGGGATGGACTTCACCGCCGTTTTCCCTGAAGTATTCCATTGCTTCATCGAGAGCATGCTGACGGGCATCGACGATGCAGACCTTCATTCCGTTTTTCACGAATACCTTGCTGATACCGAGGCCGATACCACTGGCACCACCGGTAACGAAAGCCGTTTTACCTTCAACATTTTCCATTCTTATTCAACTCCCATGAATCATATTCCTGTTGAGTTCGGGCTAAATCCCGCAGGAGCCGTCCCGGCACATCACCGGTTCCGGCATGAGCAGAGGCCGGGCGTCTTTCTTTACACCGGCCCTGGGAATCCACGGGTCGATTGAGACCGTCTGGAAGTAGGAGAAATCGGTAACGACCCACATCGGGTTCATTTCACCGCCGGCAACGATGAAGTTCATCATGTCAGGTCGCTTGAAGCGCGGGTTCAATTCGTCCACGAGCCAGTCCCCGAGCTTCTCCGGGTCGTCATAGCCCTCTTCCTTGAGAGCCTTGGGAACCAGCGGGTCGACAACGAAGGTAAAAGCGCCGCCGAAGGGTCCGCTGGTGTTCTTGACCACTTCCGCCATCCGCCGGGCAGGGCCGGTATTGAAACCGAGGACAATCCAGCCGCGAAAAAGACTTACCGTGCTTTCTTCAGCTTTATATCCCTTCCGCACGTGGAAAGGTTTCCAGATGCTGTTCTCCTCGTTCTCCGCGCAGCACATGTTGTTGTAATTGATGGTGGTGCCGGTGCTGGCGGTGAAGGTAGCCCCGGGCCGCATGTCGCCCAGGCAGATACTCATCAGCGTCCAGGCTCTGCCGATTACCGAGTTGGCATAATTGACCGGGCTTAGAGCGCCGAGTCCGGAGTTCATGCCGATTTCATTGCGGATGGGACCGTTAACGACCATCATGCTGGCGAAGGAGGTGGTAGAGCTGGGCATGGAAGGTCGTCCGGAAGCCCCTAACGCCAGGATAACGGGGAAGTGCTCCGGCCTGGCTCCCGCCATGACAGCGATGACAGCCACTTTTTCCACGTCGTACTGAAGCCGCTCCTCGTGGGTGGTCACCGACATCATACCGACGTATTCTTTCGGGTCGCGGTCGGTGCCGGTAAGCATCTCCGCCACGCGTTCTTCGGTGGGCAGGACTATCGGAAGACCGTCCGTCCAGCCGTTCTCCAGGAACAGGCGGTGCAGGTTTTCCTCCGTGTCCGGCTCAAGGAGTCTGGGACGTTCCGGTCTCTTCCGGGCTTTGAATTCTTTCTCTACGTTAGTCAATGGTTTTGTGATGGCATCTAGTATCTCTTCGGTCAGCGACACACCGGTAACGGGGTCTTTACCCGCAATATAACCTTTAAGAGTTTCCCGTGATACCCAGCCGACCGGATAGGGAGGGTGAGATAACCTGAGTGCCAAGCCGTGACTCTGGCAATCGCGTTC
>JASFHJ010000113.1:0-5377 GCA_050123255.1 Dehalococcoidia bacterium | reverse complement strand
TCCGGTATCGATATGGAAACGCCGGAGCGCCCCGGAGCCCGTATCGAACGGGACCTTGATACCGGCGAACCAAACGGTATCCTTATCGAGATGCTTTCATACATCCGGGGAGAGGTCATGCCGCCTTTTTCCGGTGAGGAACTCGATGAAGCATTCAGGCTGGCAAACCGGTACTTCCTTTCCAGCGGTATCACCTCGTTTCAGGAAGCAACTTACCGGAACGACCTCGACCGATGGCATACCGTGCGGAGCTGTCAAAAGTCCGGTACGTTGCGGAGTCGGGTATCCATGATGACCGGCCCGGAAACACGTATGCAGTTTCAGAAGGAAGGTTTTATTACCGGAACGGGTGATGATTACCTGCGAATGGGCGGGGTGAAAATAATGCTTGGAGAGTCTGCCGGGCAGGCGGAGTTAAGCCAGTCAGAGCTGAACCGGCTGGTCACGGACTGCCATCGGGCGGGATTTCAACTGGCTTTCCACGCCATCCGGGAAAGTTCCATCGAAAAGGCGATTATCGCTCTGGAATCTGCTGATAGCGTGCTTCCCGTAGCCGGAAGGCGCCATCGCATTGAGCATTGCAGCGAATGTCCACCTTATCTGTTGGACCGACTGAAAAAGCTGGAAGCGGTTATCGTCACCCATCCGGCGGCGCTTTTCTACCACGGCGAGCGGTACCTGGCTACAGTATCCCCCGGGCAACTACCCTGGCTTTACCGGATAAAAACACCGATGGATAGCGGACTGATTGTCGCCGCTGCCTCGGACGCGCCGGTCAATCCTGTTAATCCGCTTACCGGAATTTACGGTGCCGTAACCCGTAAAGCCGGTTCCAGACAGGAGCTGTTACCGGAAGAGGTTGTTTCTCCGCACCGGGCGCTGGAGATGTATACCCGGAACGCCGCCTACGCCGCTTTCGAGGAGGATATCAAAGGCTCCATTACCCCGGGGAAGCTGGCGGATATGGTGGTTCTCAGCGATAATCCCGCAAAAGTGTCCCCGGAAAAAATCAAAGATATCAGGGTGGATATGACGATTCTCGGCGGTGAGGTGGTCTGGGAGCGGTAATGACTAAGTAACCCCGATAGCTGTGGCGGTAGCGTATTCCCGGGAGTGGGACAGGCTGATGTCAATTTCCTTGATACCCAGTTTATCCGCTTCTTCCTGTGCCCTGTCGTGAAGTATTACATACGGTTTCCCGGTGCGATAATGCAGGGTCTCTATTTCCCGCCAGGCTACACCACGGGCGCCGGTCCCCAGTACCTTCATTACCGCTTCCTTTCCGGCGAAGCAGGCCGCCAGCGAATGAGCCCGCCGGTCGTACATTTTCTGTTCCGCCGACGTGTAAACACGGTCGAGAAAGCGCTCTCCCCAGCGCTCGATTGTCTGCCGGATACGAGTTATTTCGATGATATCGGTGCCGATGTAATGCTTCATTTTTTCTCCGGTTTAAACGCTTTAAAAAGGTCGTAGCACAGGGATTTCAGGAAATGTCGCGGTGGTCTTTCGAAAAGACTGGTAAAAAGCGGTGTAATCGAGATACAGCCGTGCTCTTTCGCGTACATGTCCGTGCCCCGGGTAGCCGCTTCGCTGACGACCGTTCTCACCAGGTTATAGTAGTCCCGGCGTTCCTGTGAATCGTCATGGACGGTATTGATATGACTGGTACGCGCCAGCCGGGTAATATTGACGCCGGCTATCTCATCGGGAGGCAAGTCCGGGACATTAACGTTTAGAAATAACCTCGACGGTGACCGGGCCTCGATGACAAGCTCCGCCAGCCGGGCGGTTGCCCTGGCGGCGGTCGCCTGGCCGTTCCGGCTGTCCCGCGGGGCCGATATCGCTATCGCCGAACTGCCCCGGAAATAGCCCTGCAAAGCACCCCCCACCGTCCCCGAGATATAAACGTCTTCGCCCTGGTTGCTACCGTTGTTAATGCCGGAAACCACCAGGTCGACGGGTTCCGTTATCAGCCTGCCCAACGCCAGGACTACACAGTCGGAAGGCGTGCCGTCGGTGATATAAGCGGTGACTCCGTCAACGATCGATTTCGTTTTCTGGACTTTCACCGAATCCAGAAGACTTACCGCCGTCCCTATGGCGCTGCGTTCGCTTTCCGGCGTCACCACCGTGACCCGGGCGATTTCTTTCAGCTCGCGGACCAGCTGCCACAGCCCCTCGGAATATATGCCGTCGTCGTTGGTTACCAGGATATTCATAAAAAGGCCTTCTTTCGGACGGTTGTAGTTTATCACAGCGCCGGAAGACCCGCAAAGCTTCAGGGTTGCATCCCCCGATCGGGATTCCTTTGACATTTCACGTTTGCGGTTGCTATGATTTCTTCAGATTTTAGAAAAAGGGAAAGAGAGATGGTAGCAAAGAAATACAGTAAGAATGTTGTTGAGTTAACCTTTAAAGACGGCCCCGGATTATACCGGCAGATGACCGAGGTCAGCGGGGTGCCTTTCGGCCTTGATTTTCACGTCAGGTACGGCACCTACCTGGCAGCCGGGCAGATGGGTATAGAGTCGTACGGACAGCATAAACACGATTTTGACCAGGTGAATTTCTGGCTGGGCACCGATACCGATGTCATCGGCGAGTTGGGGGCGGAGGTGGAGCTATGTCTCGGGGAGGAATGTGAAAAGCACATGATTACCACCTCTACGGCTGTTTCCATCCCCAAAGGCTTACCGCACTATCCTGCCACGATTAATAAAATAGACCGGCGGTTCATCTACGTGGAGGTTTCCTGTGCCGGTGAATACAGCGAAGAAGCAGCACCTTCGGAAGATAAAGACCCGGGCGCTACACCCTTAACTAGTTGGGATTCTAAATACCGCCCGAACATAATTAACCTGTCGTTTGTCCGCAAGGGAGCCTGGATGTACGGGCCGACCAATCGCGACGACTCCGGGGGGCATCTGGCTTTTATCCGGGGAAATGATCCCGGCTTTGATTTCCTTATCATGTGCGAAAGCCTGAAAAGGGCGCCCTACCGTTTCGGGCCCAATCCCGATAAACCCCATGTCCATCCCATGCCGGAAATCCTCTTCTTCGTGGCGACGGATACCGATAATCTCGGTGACCTCGGGGGAGAAGCGGAAATCTGCCTGGGAAAGGAAAAGGAAAGGTACGTAATTACCCGCCCCACCGCGGTGGTAATACCCGGTAAACTGGCGCATTGCCCGCTGACCATTACCCGCGTGGAGCGCCCTTTTTACCTCATGGACGTCCGCCCCTTCGGTACGGAAATGCCGGGAATCGGCAAATTATAGGAAAGTTTGCTTCAAGTGAAAACACTGTGGTATTATTTATCAGATAGTTTTTCATGTAAATTTTACCGATGTTAATTGTCGCCTGCATCAAACAGGTACCTGATACAACTCAGGTCAGTGTCGACCCCGTAACCGGTACTCTCATTCGTGAGGGCGTGCCCTTCATCATGAACCCCTATGACACCCACGCCCTTGAAGAGAGCCTGCGGCTCAAGGATAAATATGGTTTCAGGGTAGCCGTTATCTCCATGGGCCCCCCGACTGCTGAAGAAACATTGCGTAAAGCCCGGGCGGTGGGGGTTGATGAAGCGATACTCCTCAGCGACCGCGTTTTCGGCGGCGCCGATACCCTGGCTACCAGCATGGTACTGACGGAAGCCATACGGAAATTATCCGAACAGGAAGAACTGGGTATTATCATGTGCGGTCGCCAGACCATCGATGGCGATACCGCTCAGGTCGGTCCCGGTATTGCCACGCGACTGGGCTGTTCCCAGCTTACCCTGGTTGATAGAATCGAAGAGGTTGATTTGTCTGCCGGAATCGTGAAAGTCAGGCGCAAGCTGGAAGGCAGGCATGAGATTGTTGCCGCGCCTTTACCGGCTATGGTTGCCGTCCTCCGGGAAATCAACCAGCCCCGCTATCCCACCGTGCCGATGCGCCTGATGGCCGAAGAAGCGGAAATAACGCTCTGGGACAACGCCGCCATGAATATCGATGAGCAGATGATAGGACTCAAGGGTTCGGCGACGCAGGTCCGCAAGATATTCTCCCCGGAAAGAGAAAAGGGAGAAGTCCTGGGTGACGAAAACGATGAACCGGATGATGTCGCCAGATTACTTATCGATAAGATGATGGAAAAGGATATCCTCGCACCTTAAACGAATTTGTGGATTAAGCAGATATGGCAGAACCACAGAAATTGAAACGACCCCGCGGTGAAGCCCGGCTCGTACCCGGCAAGTGCATCGCCTGCGGTGCTCGCTGTCAGGCCGAGTGCCCCAAGGAAGCCATCACCATGAACGAGAAGGGCGAGCCGATTATCGATCTGGAACTCTGTACGCGATGTCGCCGCTGTATCAAGGTCTGTCCCGCCGAAGCAATCGAGATATATTTCACCCCGGAAGAGCAGAAGATACTCGATGAAATAGCTGCTCAGAAGAAAGCAGCTGGACCTGCCGCCGAGGAAGCCGAAGAAAAAGACCCCCGGCTGGAAAAGCTGAAAGAATATAAAGGCATCTGGGTATTCGTGGAGCAGTCTGACGGTAAAGCGGCCGAAGTCTCCTGGGAATTATTGGGAGTCGGTTCGGAACTGGCGACGGCGCGGAAAGAAGAGCTGTGTGCCGTCTGCCTGGGTGAAAACGTGGAGCACCTTTGCCGGGAAGCGTTTGCCTACGGCGCATCAAAAGTATACCTGGTTGATAATCCGGTTTTTCACAACTACCGTACCGAACCTTATTACAGAGCCGTTTGTCATCTCATCGAAAAATACAAGCCGGAAATCGTCCTTTTCGGGGCTACCGGACAGGGCAGGGACCTCGCCGGGGCGGTGGCCACCAAATTGCAGACCGGACTGACTGCCGACTGTACCGGGCTGTCTATCGATGATAAGGGATTTCTCCTGCAGACACGCCCCGCTTTCGGCGGGAATATCATGGCTACCATTCTCACCGAGTACACCCGGCCGCAAATGTCGACGGTACGTCCCCATGTCATGCCGTTACCTCTGAAAGACAGTAAGCGAAAAGGTGAGATAATCCGTGAAACCGTACCCATTTCAGAAGAAGACATCGCCACCAAGGTGCTGGAAATAATCGCTGACACCAGGCTGGATAGTGTCGATGTTGCCGCCGCCGAGATAATCGTTTCCGGCGGACGCGGCATGTGTAATACCGAGAACTACAGCATTCTGCAGGAGCTTGCCGACGAACTCGGTGGAGTGGTCGGCTGTTCCCGCGCTGCCGTGGAAGCCGGCTGGATGCCCCTGGAACGCCAGGTGGGACAGACCGGTAAAACGGTCAGGCCCAAGATATATTTCGCCTGCGGTATCAGCGGGGCGATTCAGCACCTGGTAGGTATGCAGGACTCGGATGTTATTA
>JASFHJ010000112.1:0-5418 GCA_050123255.1 Dehalococcoidia bacterium | reverse complement strand
CTAATATCGGTTCGGGCGTTGCACGAATATTTTCATATTCCATAAATAACCTCCCGAACCGATATTAGTTTACATCGCCGGCAATAAAATCAACAATAGCGAATAACTCTGTACAGATAACCAAGTAAGAAATAATGTTGACAAGAACATGGCTTTCACAACTGATTAACAGTAATTTTATACTTGGCCTAGAGAAATATAGACCATTATAAACTAACTTACCGACGATAGAATAGGTATAAATATTCCCACATAAGCTAGCTTACAATGAAAAAGCCATAATCTTATTATTCGGCTTCAGTATTTTAGAGAGGGGTGGCCCGATATCTCCCTGAAATAATTTTGTGTTTTGTATAAACAGGATTCCCCGTTATTAGCTCTAACAAAATGGTGATGAATAATTAGAAATGCCCATATTCCGAAGAAAATAATTAGCAAAATCCTGGAAACTAAGGTTCACATTACTGAAATAACCAGAAATATCTTCATTACTCAATAAACTTATTTCCACTGAAAGAACCAATTTCTCACGTAGATATTTCCGATAACAGAAACGGTTGATGTTGTCTCTTCCATGATGATAATATAGAGAACAATTTGCGATGCTGATTGTGATGAATATTATAATTAAAAAAAGGGAATCAGCGAATCCCCACAACATACTAATACTATAGGGAAATATACGTAGTACCTCAAGTTTAGATGAGGAATAGACCTATATGCTGAGCTGTTATCGAGTACTTGATCTGTCCAACAAGAAGGGATTCTTTTGTGGAAAACTGCTAGGAGATCTCGGTGCGGATGTAATAAAAATCGAAAAGCCAGGCGGTGACCCTTCCCGTAACATCGGGCCTTTCTATCACGATATTCCTGATGCAGAAAAAAGTCTCTACTGGTTTGCCTTCAATGTTAATAAACGTGGAGTCACGCTAGATATTGAAACGGCGGACGGACAGGAATTATTCAAACAGCTGGTAGAGAAGTCTGATGTTGTTATCGAATCATTCGAACCAGGCTATCTGGAGAGCATCAAACTCGGTTACAAGGAATTAAGCGAAATCAATCCTAGTATTGTACTGACACGGATTAGTCCTTTCGGACAGGAGGGCCCATATCGTACCTATAAAGCCGGCGACCTCGTGGTACGGTCTCTGGGAGGTATGGTTTTCAACGTTGGAGAACCGGATCGTCCCCCACTTACCACGAGTTATCCCCATTCGTACCTTGTCGGTGCAGCCCACGCGGCTATCGGCACCATGGTCGCACTGTTTTATCGCGCTTTTTCCGGAAAGGGTCAAGTCGTTGATGCCCCCGTGCAAATGGGACTAGGCTTCGTAGGCTCGGCGGAGCAGCAGTTACCCTGGATTCTGCAGCGCATAATGCCACAACGGCAGGGGCGGAGACGCTTTACAACCCAGATGCAAAATGGCGATTTATACTATCAGCCGATACTCTGGAGATGCAAGGATGGTGATATTTCCTTTTCCCTGGCCGCGCCAGCCATGGTGGCCAGCCATAAACCACTCATCGAAGGTATGAAGGAGGATGGTATCGATACCTCGGCACTGGACCGCTGGGACTGGATGAAGCCACATGAAGGTGAATGGACGAAGGAAGACCTTGACGCGATTATTGCCACGCTGGAGGAGTATTTTCAACGGCACACCAAGGCCGAGTTGTTGAAGTTATCGCAGGAAAAGGGCGTTCACATCGGCATTTGTCTGAATGTTGCGGATGCCCTGGCGTTTCCCCAATTCAACGAACGGGGTTTCTGGACAAAGGTAGAACACCCGGAACTGGAAACCACACTGACCTACCCGGGCGCTTTCGTTAAATTCAGCGAATCCGATTGCGGTTTCCGGTTTAAAGCGCCGCGCATCGGGGAACACAACCAGGAAATATATGAGACAGAGCTTGGCTTAACAAAACAGCAATTGCTGACTCTCAAGCAAAGTCACGTGATTTAAAGGAAAAAGAATGGTAAAGAAACCCTTCGAGGGACTTAATGTAATAGACATGACCTGGTCCGGGGCCGGTGTTTTTATCCTCAATTTCCTTTCCCATTTCGGGGCAACAGTCGTCAGGGTGGAAAGCATGAAGCAACCCGATCCGATCCGGCGGGTTTATACCTATACGGACGTGACCAATGATTCGCCCAACGCGGTCAATCGTGGGGCGATGTTCGCCTTCAGTCACCCGGCGAAGAAATACAGCATGACTTTGAATTTGAAGAACCCGCAGGCACTTGAGATCTATAAAGGACTGGTGGCGTGGTCGGATATCGTCGGTGAATGCTTCCCTACCGGCGTCATGGAGCGCTTCGGGCTCGGCTACGACGTATTAAAAAGTATCAAACCGGATGTGATTATGATGAGGAGTTGCGGTTACGGGCATACCGGCCCCATGGCCAGTCAGGCCGGTTTCGGCATGACGCTGGCGGCCTATGCCATGATGTTTTCTATCGCGGGCTGGCCGGACCGGGATCCGGTACCGGTATCCAGTTATTACTCGGACCAGCTTTCGCCGCTGTTAAGTATTTTCGGGCTGGTAGCCGCGCTGGATTACCGTCGTCGTACCGGCAAAGGGCAATGTATCGACCAGTCTCAAGTAGAATCGAGCCTGAACTACCTGGCTCCCCTGATACTCGATTATTCCGCTAACGGACGGGAAGTAAAGACCACCGGTAACCAGTGTGATTGGGCCACTCCTCACGGCGTATATCGCTGTAGGGGCGAAGAAAGATGGGTGGCTATTGAAGTGTTTACGGATGCCGAGTGGAACAGCTTCGGCAACGTACTTGGAAATCCGGAATGGACAAACGACCCTCGTTTTCAGACCATTGAGGGTAGGTTAGTTAACAGCGAAGAGATAGACCGTCTGGTGGAAAGCTGGACTATCAATCATACCCCTGAGGAAATCATGACCATGATGCAAGCCGCCGGAGTCGGCGCCGGAGTAGTTGCCAACGCCCAGGACCTCTTCGAGGATGTTCAACTCAAGCATTATAATTATTATCGTGAAGTAGACCATCCTTACATGGGAAAAATCGAGTACGCTCATCCGCCGGCGTTCAAGATGTCCGACTTTGATTCCGAGGTGGGGCGGTCATCAATACTGGGAGAACACAACGAATACGTCTGCAAGGAAATACTCGGAATTTCCGATACAGAATATAAGCAGCTTGTTGAGGCGGAAGTCTTCGAATAATTAATCGCACGTGAACTGCAGATGTGCCGGAGGGAAGCAGGATGCTGGATTTCACATTTACTGAAGAACAAATAATGCTCAGGAACATGATCAGGGAATTCGCCAGTAGTGAGTTGGCGCCTACCTATAAAGACCGGGTTAAAGCAGAGAGGATTCCCCCGGAACTCATGAAAAAAGTTGGCGACCTAGGACTCTTGGGCCTGAATGCGGAGGAGAAATACGGCGGCTCACCGCAGGATACAGTTACCGCGGGTGTTGTTATGGAAGAACTGTCCCGGCACGCTGATGACGGAGCCTGGATGGTCTTCAACACCTACGGTATGGCCGGTATTCTGGCCCTCGGCTGTGAAGAGCTCAAACAGGAGTGGCTGCCGGCAATGGTCTCTGGAGAGAAAACGGTCTGCATGGGGGCTACCGAGGCCGAGGCCGGATCGGATCTGGCAAATCTGAAAACAACGTTCCGGAAAGATGGTGACGATTATATCCTCAACGGAGAAAAGAACCGGGTCACTTTCGCTTTGCAGGGTCACGCCATGATGGCGCTGGCCAAGGCGGACCCTGCCACGAGGAGACTGACCCCTTTCCTGGTACCGTTCGATACGCCCGGTATCACCATCAGTAAAATCGAGGATATCGGGTGCGAATCACTCGGGGGCGGAATCGTTTCAATGGAAGACGTCAGGTTGCCGGCCAAGTATCTCATCGGTGATGAGGAAGGAAACGGTTTCAAGGTCACCATGAGGACATTCGATTGCCTTCGTGCCTTCGGTTCACTGGAAACCCTTGCCAAGGCTGCTAACGTCCTCGACGAAACGATAGAATACGTCAAGCAGCGGGTCCAGTTCGGGAAACCGCTATCCAAGTTCCAGGGCACGTCGTTCAGGATTGCCGAAGCCGCTACTTACATTGAACTGGGCCGGTGGCTCTGCTATAAAGTCCTCTGGATGAAAGATAATAACTTACCCCACAGCAAGGAGTCCGCCATGGTAAAATGGTGGTGCCCCCGTACCGCCTTCAATATTATCCACGAATGCCTGTTAATCCACGGTCACTACGGCTACAGCCAGGACCTCCCTATCGAGCAGCACCTTCGTGACTCGCTGTTGTACGAGATAGGCGATGGTACGGCAGAGGTAATGAAACTGATTATCAGCCGGAATATCATCGGCAGAGAATATGTCGATTAAAAATGCCTGAATACTACAATACTGCTAGGAGATTATGAAATGAAGATTACAAGTGTGGAATGCATACCCCTGTCCCTGCCATTTGTGAAGCCTATCGTCATGTCTCACGGCGCCGCGGTTTCCTCCCAGACTATTCTCCTCAAGCTCCATACCGACGAGGGGATTACCGGCTATTGTGAGTGCGGTGACACCTCCATGTGGTACATGGGAGAAAGCCAGGATTCCCTTTACTACAATATCACCAAGGTCTTCGCGCCGATCCTGCTCGGGGAAGACCCATTCAACATCGAGCTTATCATCGCGAAGATGGACAAAGCCGTTAAGGTCAATAACCAGTCCAAAGCACTGGTTGATTACACCCTCCACGATCTTATGGGTAAGGCTCTCGGCGTACCTGTTTACAAGCTTCTCGGCGGATTATCCAATCCAAAGATAAAACTGGCTTATGTCATGTCCTCCAGCACACCAGAAGAAGTAGCCGCCCAGGCCAGGAAACTCGTCGACGCCGGCTACGGGGGCCTCAAGCTCAAGGTAGGTGCCAATGTGGTTGAGGAGGATGTGGAGATGGTGGCCGAGGTACGCAAGGCAGTGGGTAATAGTGTTAAAATCATGACTGATACCAACGGCGGGTGGAGTTACCTACAGGCATTGAAATTCCTCCAGAAAGCAGCGAAGTATGATCTTTTTCTTTCCGAACAACCCGTGCCGTGGTGGGACATGGACGGACTGGCGAGGCTACGCCGCAAGGTAGATGTCCCCGTCTTCGCCGACGAGTCTGCCAAGGAGCTAAACGACCTCGTCAAACTCTACGAGCGGGACGCCATCGATGGATTTTTCCTCAAAATCCCCAAGGCCGGCGGTATTCACAAGTCCCGCAAGTGGGTAGCCATCGCCCAAGCTATGGACCTGAACGTCATGTGTGGTTGCATGATCAACACCGGGCTGGGAGCGGCCGTCGAGGCTCATTTCCTGGCCGCCATCGAATGGATGAGTAAAATCGAGCAGGAATCCATCGGTCCGTTAA
>JASFHJ010000111.1:0-5463 GCA_050123255.1 Dehalococcoidia bacterium | reverse complement strand
GGGGTATTCACGGTCGGGATGCACCGCCAGCCATTCGTCTTCGGTCTTGTAGTAATATTCATCGCGGTAGATAAACAGAACGACATCGGCGTCCTGCTCGATGCTGCCGCTTTCCCGGAGGTCGGATAGCTGAGGTTCGTGGGAAGCCCGCCATTCGACGGCACGGCTTAGCTGAGATACCGCCAGCACCGGGGCGTTAAGCTCGCGGGCCAGGGCCTTGAGCGCACGGGATATATAACTGATTTCATTAACGCGGTTTTCGTTTCTCCCCTCACCCTGCATCAATTGCAGGTAATCTAAAATTACCATATCGATACCGCGTTCGAAGTTCAGGCGGAGGGCTTTGCTGCGCATCTCCGCCATGCGAATCATGGGGGTATCATCGATAAATATGGGAGAATCCGAGAGGATACCGGTGGCTTCCATGACCTGTCTTTCTTCTTCCTCGTTATGATGCCCGAAACGCATGCGACGGGAATTTACGCCCGATTCGCTGGAAAGCAGGCGCATCACCAGGGAGTCACGAGCCATTTCCAGGCTGAAAAGCGCCACGCAGGCACGGTGCTCTACAGCGGCATTCCGGGCGATATTCAAAGCCAGGCTGGTCTTGCCCATGCTGGGTCTTCCGGCGACGATAACGAGGTCGGCGCGCTGGAACCCGCCGAGAAATTCATCCAGCCCCGGAAAGCTGGAAAGAACGTAGGGTAAATCCTCGGCACGCTCTTCGGTGGTTTCCGGAGTTTCCTCGAAATACTTGTCCAGTACCTGGCGGATATGGGTCAGTTCTCCGGTGCCCTGGGTGCGCCGCAGGCCGAACAGGATACTTTCCGCTTTGGCGAGGCTGTCCTCGACATCGGGGCTGGCCTGGTAGCCGATAGCCGAGATATTATCTCCCGCTGATATCATCTGCCGCATTATCGATAAACGATAGACGATGCGGGCATAGTGCTCGATATCCATCGAGGTGGGACAGATAGACATCAGGTAGCTCAGGTGGGCGGTCCCGCCGCAGGATTCCAGTCTATCGCGGTGGGTCAATTCCTGGGCCACGGTTATCTGGTTGATTGCTTCATTACGCTGGTAGAGGGCTATGCAGGCTTCGTAGAGCCAGCGGTTTGTCTCGTAGTAAAAATCGGCCGGCTGCAGGAAATCGGATATCTGAAAAACCGCCGCACCGTCAATCAAAAGAGAGCCGATAACGGCTTCTTCAGCATCGGAATCGTTGGGCGGCAGCCTGGTCTCGTTCACCGGCGGATTACTCCTCTACTTCGGTTTCGGTCTTCTTCTTGGCTTTTTTCTTAGCTTTGGGTTTTTCGTCTTTAGCTTCGGCTTCCGGTTCTTCTGCCGTGTCCTCGGTCTCTTCGGCTTTTACTTCCACTTCAGCTTCAGCTTCGACAATAGCGGTGTCTTCTGTTTTTACTTCGGCTTCAGGTTCTTCGGTCGTGGCCTCGGTCTCTTCAACTTTTACTTCAGCTTCAGCTTCGGCAACCGCGCTGTCTTCTGTTTTTACTTCCGCTTCGGCTTCTTCGGTCGTGGCCTCGGTCTCTTCGGCTTTTACTTCCGCTTCAACTTCGGCAATAGCGGTGTCTTCTGTTTTTACTTCCGCTTCCGCTTCTTCGGCCGGAACTTCCTCGGCTTTCTTGCCCCTCGGTTTCTTTTCTTCCTTTTCCTCCTCAACCACGTCGGCTTCCACCGTCACCTTGACAGCCGCGGTGATATCGTGGGTGAATTTAACTCCGACATCGTACACCCCCAGCTGGCGAATCGGTTCTTCCAGTTCAATTTTTCGTTTATCAACCGTGAGCCCGGCGACATTAACTATTTCCGCGGCGATATCGGCGCTGGTCACCGAACCATAGAGTCGTTCCTTTTCGCCGGCTTTAGCCTTGATAGTTATTTCCAAACCTTCGATTTTACCGGCTGTTTCCTTCATCTCTGATTCCATTTGAGCGCGTTTTTCCAGCACCTGTTTCATCTGGGCTTTCACGATGTTGGAAGCCGCCGAATTGGCGATAACCGCGAGCTTTTTCGGTATGAGATAGTTCCTGCCGTAGCCATCGGCGACTTCCTTGGTTTCTCCCGCCAGGGCTACATCAGGCACGTCCGCAATAAATACAACCTTCACTATAGATACTCCTTTAGATGATTACTGCTAATTATACTGCAACATGGGGAAACGATACCAATACGTTCCCCTATAAATATACCAGAACTTGTGGATTTTTTTTGAAATTCTAAAGACCGACCAGGTATTTTTCAGCGTTGATGGCGGCGATAGCGCCGTCGCCGGTAGCGGCGATTACCTGGCGGATCGAGCCGCTGCGGATATCACCCGCCGCGTAAACGCCCGGCACGTTAGTCGCCATATTAACGTCGGTGATAACGGAGTTTATCTTGTCCAGCTCCACCACCCCCCGGAGATATTCGGTATTGGGCTTGAACCCGACCGCCATGAAAACACCGGAAACCTCCAAGACCGTTTGCTTCTTGGTCTTAACGTTACTGACTTTCACCTTCTCGACAAAGGTCTCACCGCTGATTTCGTCCATCACACTGTCCCAGAGGATTTCGATTTTCGGTTCGGCAAAGGCTTTTTCCTGGAGGATTTTCGTGGCGCGGAGCTCGTCCCGGCGGTGTATCACCATGATTTTCGAGGCGAACTTGGTTAATTCCAGAGCCTCGGTAATAGCGGCGTTGCCGCCCCCCACCACCACCACATCCTTATCCTGAAAAAAAGCGCCGTCGCAGGTGGCGCAGTAAGAAACGCCCTTTCCGGTATACTCAGCCTCGCCGGGTACGCCTAGTTTCTGACGCTCCGAACCGCTGGCGATGATAACCGCCCCGGCGGAGTAATTTCCTTCCGGCGTCGTTACTGTTTTAGGATTTTTGGTCAGTTCAACACCGGTGACCTCACCCAATTTGGTTTCCATCCCGAATTTTTCCGCCTGCCTGTGCATCAGTTCGGTAAGGTCGAGACCGCTGATACCTTCGGGGAAACCGGGGTAGTTTTCCACCCATTCCGTATTCAATATCTGCCCGCCGACGGCCCCCCTTTCGATGAGAAGGGTGGACAACCTGGCACGCGCGGTATACATGCCGGCGCACAGCCCGGCCGGACCGCCGCCGATGATGATAATCTCGTATTTATCAGATGATGCATTCATAATATTACTCCACAAATAACGCGAAGAGGCGGGTTATTTTTAAAGGGCTTCTTCCAGGGTTTCCTTCAATTCACTTTTTGATTGATACCCCACCAGATTTGAAAAAGGTTTTCCGTCTCTAAAAACAATCAGCGTGGGCAAGCCCATAATCCCATACTGACTCGCTATACGGGGATGCTCGGAAACATTTACCTTGATAAAACCTGCCCAGCCATCATACTCTTCGGCCAGGTTCTCCAGTACCGGGGCCACCATAACGCAGGGCCGGCAATCCGGTCCCCAGAAATCGACGAGTACCGGCACTTTCGATTTCAGTACCGCTTCCTCGAAACCGGTTTCATCTACATCTAACAGGTGACTCACATCTTCACCTCGCTATAGTTCCGTCTACCGCTAACTTAGCGCTTCTTCCAGGCTCTCTTTAAGTTCGTTCTTGGGCCGGAAACCGACAATATTAGAGACCGGCGTTCCTTCCTTGAAGATCATCAGGGTGGGAATACTCATTATGCCGTACTGACTGGCAATCTTGGGAGCATCATCAACGTTAAGCTTCACGAAACCCATTTTACCATCGTATTCCTCCGCCAGCTCTTCGACAACCGGGGCTACCATGCGGCAGGGTCCGCACCAGGGCGCCCAGAAATCGACCAGCACCGGCGTTTCCGCTTTCAGCACTGCTTCCTCAAATTTTGCTTCCTCAATCTCCACTGGTTTGCTCATAGTGTTCCTCCTCAACTTTTTCTGTAAAACTACGCTCTACCGTCTCTTTTGCCAGACCGATAGCATTCATAATAGCCCTGGCTTTACTGCGCCCATGGGCGATAACCACATTTCCGTTCACCCCCAGAAGACAGGCCCCGCCGTACTCGGTATAGTCCATTTTCTGAATCCAGTTATTCAAACCTACATCCCGCATTAAACCGCTGGCGTTTACGCGGGAAGCGCTGGAAAATACCTGGCCGATTTGCCTCACCGAGGTCAGGAAGCTGTCGCAGAATCCCTCGATTGTCTTAAGGACAATATTCCCGGTAAAACCGTCGGCAACGATGACGTCAACCGTCCGGTCGAGAATGTCATGTCCCTCGATGTTACCGGTAAAATTGATATCATCGGCTTGCTTGAAGAGAGCGCAGGCTTCGGCGACGAGCCGGTTGCCCTTGCCGTCCTCGGTGCCGTTGCTCAATAAACCGATGCGGGGCGAGGTGATTTTGAGGATATTCTGACTGTACAGCGAACCCAAACGAGCGAACTCCAGCAGGTGCTCGGGCCGGCAGTCCGAATTCGCCCCGGCATCCACCAGGAGCGGCGGAACCGTATCGAGGGTATCCAGAAAACATCCGATAGCCGGCCGGCTGACTCCTTTGACCTTACCCAGCGTCAGCAACGACCCGGCGACAACGGCTCCGGTATTACCGGCGGAAACGAAAGCCGAGGCTTTACCGCTCTTCAGCAGGTTAATCCCCACCACTATCGACGATTCCGGCTTCTTCTGGAGAGCTTTGATGGGCGATTCATGGTAATCGATTACCTGCTTGGCATCGATGATTTTGATGGTGGATTTTCGCGACGAGCGCCCGGTCAGGTTATGAAGCACGCTTCTCCGTCCGACGAGAGCTATCTCGATGTCGTATTCGTGGGCGGCGTTTACCGCTCCTTTAACCACTTCATGCGGGGCGAAATCTCCACCGGCGGCATCAACGGCAATTATCATACTTAATAGTTTACTCCATGGCCAATGTATTTTTCATCCCACATGTCACACTGCCCGCCCCAGCAGGCTACGTCACGGTCACCAACGGCAATCCGGTTTATTTCACAGGCGATGGGGCAGGCATTACATTCGAAAGAAGACATCCGGTATTCGATATCACCGATTTCAAAACCCTTGAATCGGCTGGTTTCCCCGCCTGTTTCCATGTGTTCCCTGGCCAGACAGGCGGCGCCGATAGCCCCCATGACCTCGTGGTGGGGCGGGACGATTATATCTACGCCGAGTTCTTTCTTCAGCGCTTTGATTATACCCTGATTAAAAGCCACGCCTCCCTGGAAAAGTACGGGTGGCTGGATATCTTTCCCGGAGGCGACATCGCCGAGATAGTTGCGTACCAGCGCACGGCAAAGTCCGTAGATGATATCCCGGGGAGAATGCCCCGTCTGCTGTTTGTGAACCATGTCGGACTCGGCGAAAACGGTACAGCGCCCGGCGATATTTACCGGCGATTTGCTCTCCAGAGCTTTCCGGGATAGTTCCTCGATGGTAATGCCGAGCCGGGCTGCCTGGTGGTCGAGAAAACTCCCG
>JASFHJ010000110.1:0-5472 GCA_050123255.1 Dehalococcoidia bacterium | reverse complement strand
ATTCCTGTCATGTTCGTTAAAACTTTTCCGGGGTGCTTTCTTCTTATCGGTCTTTACGGGTTTGTTTTCGGATTCCCGACGCGATTTATCAGATAAAATACCGGCTTCAGCAACCTGATCGTCCGGCTCTGCCGTCACCGGCCTGGTATTATCCTGCTGGTCTTTCTGTAACCACTGCCTGTTCAGGTTTGATTTGTGGAGAGACATACCCAGTAAATTAGCTATTACGTTTACGAGGTGCGTAAATTCATCGTTGAACTTCATCCGGGAGCGATACCCGATTCCCAGGATTCCATGAACGCGGTAGGTCATGATAGGTACGGCCAGTAGAGATTTAAAACCCGATTTCCTGAATACGGGGATATTATATTGACCGTCCCGCTGTAAACTGGATATGACGATATTATGACCCAGCCCCACGACCTCATGGCTGAAAACGTGCTCCTTATCCAGCAAATCCATCTCCTGGTACATTTCCGGTGTAAAACCCAGGCTGGCGATCAGGGGAAGCTTTTCAGTACCGAAGTTAACCAGCTGAACCCAGCAGCAATCGGTTTTAAGCTGCCGGGACAGGGTATCGAGCGTCATTTCCATGAGTTGTCTGGACTTGTTGGTGAGAGACAACGTTTCGCTGACTTCATTGATGATTGAGAGAATATCCCGGTTTTTGATGATATCACCCTAATGAAAGAAGGTTTGCTCGTGTGTATTATATATCATCCCGGCGTATAATTAAAAGTAGGCGTCGGTCGTGAATCTCATGTATTTTATAGCTATTAATGCTGTGATAGAATATTAGTGTAAAAACTCCGGGGGTTTTTTACCTTTGAACCGCGTGATAAAAGAACAACTTAACAGGTTGCCGCACAGCCCCGGTGTCTATCTCATGAGGGATGCCGCGGGCAATATCCTCTATGTCGGTAAAGCGGTAAATCTACACAGCCGGGTAAGGTCTTATTTCAGCGGCTCTTCAAATCTGGAACCCAAAACGGTCCAACTGGTCTCCCATGTAGCCGATATCGATTTCTTCACCGCTTCTTCGGAGCAGGAAGCCCTGGTACTGGAACTGAACTTTATAAAGCAGTACCGGCCGCGTTATAACATCCGGCTCAAGGATGATAAGACCTATCCCTATCTGAAAATAGATATTCGGGACGAATGGCCTCGGATATACCGTACGCGCCGTTTTGAACAGGACGGGGGACGCTATTTCGGGCCTTTTGCCAGCGCCACCTCGGTGAAAAACACCCTGCGCGTTCTCCAGCGACTGTTTCCCTTCAGGGTATGTAACAAGCAGCTGACCGGCACCAGGAAACGCGGTTGCCTGGAATACTATCTCGGTCACTGCCTGGCTCCATGTACCGGTACCGTCAGTAAAGAGGAATACGACCAGGTGATTAGAGAGGTCACCATGTTCCTTGAGGGGAAGCGAGACAAGGTTATCCGGGAAATCAAAGCCCGGATGAACCAGGCTTCCAAAGACATGGAATACGAGAAAGCCGCCAAACTGCGCGACCAGATACAGGAAATGGAAGAGGTAATCGAAGGCGAACGGATAGCGGCTACCATCCGCGGAGAGCAGGATGTAATCGCTTTCGTCCAGGACGGCGACAAAGCCTACGCCCAGGTATTGTTCGTCCGCAACAACCGTTTCACCGGACGGGAAGGATTTCTACTGCAGGGAACCCGCGATGAAAAGCCCGGACAAATCATCGGAAGCTTCGTCAAGCAATACTATTCTTCCAATCCGCAGATACCGCCCCTGTTGCTGCTGCAATACCCCATCGAAGATAAAAGAATCATCGAAGAATGGCTGAGCGAAAAGAGAGGCAAATCGGTGAAAATCCGTGTGCCGCGGCGCGGTATCAAGAAAGGGCTTGTTGATATCGCCACCGAAAACGCGCGTCAGGGCTGGGAACAGATGAAAATCAAGGAAATGACAGCACCCCGTTCCATGGATGAAGCCCTGGAGGAACTGGCCAATAAGTTGAACCTGGATAGAAAACCGGTGCGGATGGAAGCCTACGATATCTCCAACATACAGGGCGCTTCCGCCGTAGGCAGCATGGTGGTATTTGAAGAAGGGAAACCGAAGCCTGCGCACTATCGCCGGTTCAGGATAAAAACCGTCTCCGGCGCCAACGACTACGCCATGTTGCAGGAGGTGCTGGGGCGGAGGTTCAAGCAGGTACGGAGTAATAACAGCAAGTCTTCCGAAACCTGGAAAATCCTGCCTGACCTGATTCTGATAGACGGCGGCAAAGGACAGCTGAACAGCGCTCTGGCGGTGCTGGAAAAAGCCGGACTACAGATTCCCATGATAGGCCTTGCCAAGGAAAAGGAAGAGATATTTCTGCCGGGGAAAAAGAACCCGTTAATACTCCCCAGGACTTCGCCGGGCCTTCAGTTACTGCAACAACTGAGAGACGAGGCGCACCGTTTCGCCATCAGCTATTTCACCCGGTTGCACAAGCGAAAAACATTCGCCTCGGCCCTGGATAATATCCCGGGAATCGGCCCGCGCCGTAAAAGCGCCCTGATGCGGCAGTTCGGGTCGGTACCGCGTATACAGGAGGCGTCCGTCGAGGAACTGGTCGCTGCTACCGGTATGACGCGGAGCCAGGCCGAGAAAGTAAAGGAGTACCTTTAAGTATGCCGGCTAATCTTACCCCACAGTACCTCGAAGCCGAAAGAAATTACCGGGCGGCCAAAACCCCTCTGGAGAAAATCGCTTTCCTGGAGGAAATGCTCTCGGTGATGCCCAAGCACAAGGGCACCGACCACCTCCGCGCCGATATCCGTACTAAAATCGCCAAGCTTACGCAGTCGCTGGACAAGAAAACGGCAACCCAGCGAGCTTCCATGATGATCGAGAAGGTCGGGGCGGGGCAGGTGGCGGTTATCGGTCCCCCTAATACCGGAAAATCGCAGATTGTCGCCAGTCTGACTAAAGCCGCTCCCGCGGTCGCTGCCTATCCGTTCACCACCCAGAACGCCATCCCCGGCATGATGAAATACGAGAACGTCCAGATTCAGCTTATCGACACCCCGCCGCTGAGCGAGCAGCAGCCGGAGTGGTGGGTGATGAACATCATCCGCCGCGCCGATGCATTACTGGTAGTTGTCGACTGCGCTGACGACCCGCCGGCGCAACTGGAACTGGTTATCGAGCGGCTTAAAGAAAAGAAGCTGACGCTGTGGCAAACATCAACAGAAAACGAAGAAGAGTTGGCGTTCACCTGTAAAAAGGCTCTCCTGGTTTGCAACAAGCAGGACCTCGACGAGGACAATATCTTCCGGCAACTGCTGCAACAAGAATACGGCGAAAGATTACCCATCCTCGGGATATCCGCCACCGAAGAATCTCTCGATGAATTAAAGCTGGCAATCTTTAAACTGCTGGATGTAATCCGCGTTTACACCAAGGTGCCCGGCGGTAAGCCCGATTATGAAGACCCCATCGTTCTTCCGGCGGGGAGTAACCTCGAAGATGCCGCTGCCGAGGTACATAAAGACTTCGCCCGGAACCTGAAATACGCCCGTATCTGGGGCTCCGGCAAGCACGACGGCGTCATGGCCAGGCGCGACCATGTCATGCAGGACGGGGACGTTATAGAATTACACGTTTAGGAGTCATAACTATACATGAAGCAAGCTCTTCAATGCGATTTTGACGGTACCATCACCATCGGCGAGGTCAGCCGCTTTCTGCTGGAAGCATTTGCCGAGGGTGACTGGCTGGGAAGAGAAAAGGAATATAAAACGGGGAAGATATCGGTGCAGGAATGTATTACAGAAAATTTCGCTATGATAAAGATAGATAGCGAGACGATACGGGATTTCTTACTAAACGGGGGTAAGGTCAGGATACGTCCCGGCTTTAAAGAGTTGCTGGATTACTGTACCGGAAAGGGAATAGAATTCATCATCACCAGCAACGGACTTCGTTTCTACATAGAGACTATCCTGGACGATATGGGAATTGATAATATCGATATATTTGCCGCGAGTTGTGAATTCAATCCCGAGGGAATAAAACTTACTTATACCGGACCCGACGGTAACCATATCGAGAACGGTTTTAAGGAATCCTGGGCTGTAGAGTTACGGAAAAGGGGTTATGACAGGATTTATTACGTGGGCAACGGGGCCTCCGATATATACCCGGCCAGGCATGCTACCCACGTATTCGCCGTAGACGGACTCCTGGAACGCTGCAACAGCGAGAACATTAACTGCCTACCGTTTTCAGATCTGTTCGAAGTGATTAAGGGACTTGAGGAAATCAACACATGAAACTGACCGTACAATGCGATTTCGACGGCACCGTAACCGAGGAAGACGTGAGTTTCCTGCTTCTCGATACGTTTTCCGGGGGCGACTGGCGGGAAATCCTCAGAGAACACACCGAAGGAAAAATCCCGGTGGGTGTTTTCAACCGGAGAGCTTTTAGCCTTGTCAAAGCCGATATGCAGACCCAGCTGGATTTTATCTTCCACAGCGAACGTGTAAAGGTACGTCCCGGCTTTAGAGAACTGGTAGATTACTGCAACAATTCGGGCTATAGATTTGTCATCGTCAGCAACGGCTTGATTTTCTACATCAGAGCTATCCTGGAAAACCTCGGACTCAACGACGTCGAGGTGTACGCCGCCGGCAATGAATTCCATCCCGAAGGCATGAAGGTAAGTTATATCGGCCCGGACGGCAAAGAACTGGATGACGGCTTTAAGGAGTCCTATACACGGCATTTCATAGATGACGGTTATGACGTGGCTTACGTCGGCAACGGCGTTTCGGATATATTTCCCGCCAGGTTATCTCAAAAGGTTTTTGCCACCGGACCCCTTATTACCAGATGTGAAGAGGGAAAAGTAGACTTCACGCCTTTCAACGATTTTTTCGACGTTATCCGGGGGCTGGAAGATATGACTGCATGACCGGAATCAAGAAACCGTTCTGGGAAGAAAGCTACAAGAGACCGGGGAAGCTGGATACTTTCGGGGGCGGCAAGCCGAATGAAACCGTCGTCAGGGCAGCTGCCATGCTGCCGACCGGTACCCGGGCACTGGATATGGGTTGCGGGGAGGGCAGGAACGCCCTTTACCTGGCCGGCCTGGGTTTTCAGACATCGGCGTTTGACATATCCGTATCCGGTATTGAAAAGCTATCGCAAATGGCTGTTGAGATAGACCTTACAGTCGATGTGTCTGTCTGCGACATGCGGGAGTATGAATTCCCTCACGAATTCGACCTTATCGTGTGCCAGGGATGCCTCCACCTTATAGAACGCGATGAGTGGAAAAAACTGATAAAACGCATGAAGGAGTTCACGTCTTGCGGCGGTTATCACATAACCGGTGTTTTCACCGATACCGTACCGGAACCCGAAGACCAGCGAGGTCTCATGGTAGGATTATTTAAAGAGGGCGAATTGTTCATAGAATACCGGGACTGGGAGATAATCGAGAG
>JASFHJ010000109.1:0-5487 GCA_050123255.1 Dehalococcoidia bacterium | reverse complement strand
GAGCCAGGGAAGTATCGGTGAAGCAGGCTTACGACATGTCGGGACGGAAACCCTCTGATATCGATGTCTGCGAGCTTCACGACTGCTTCAGCATCGCCAGCCTGATTGCCGCCGAAAGCCTGGGATTTTTCGATTACGGTACGTCCGGTGAAGCCTGGGAAAAGGGCGAGGCGGATATCGGGGGTAAGGTTGCCATCAATCCTTCCGGCGGACTCAAATCCAAGGGACACCCCATCGGCGCTACCGGGGCGGGGCAGGTCTACGAAATCGTCCGGCAGATGCGGGGAGAGGTGGAACCGGAACGTCAGGTGGAAAATGTGAAAACGGGTCTGACGGATACCCTCGGCGGTGACGGCGGTACCCTGGTGAACATGATTCTGGAAAGGGGCTGGTAAGATGGAACACAAGCTTACTTTTACGGAATATAACGGAGCCCTCAAAGAAAACAGGCTGCTGGGCTTGAAATGCAAATCCTGCGGCGCCATTACCGTACCGCCGAAGGTGGTCTGCCGCCAGTGCACCGGCTCCGAGCTGGATATTATCGAGTTAAAAGGGAACGGTAAAATCAGGACTTTCACCACGGTTAACGTGGCTTCCGAGGGCAGAGAGGAAGAAGTCCCCTACACCATCGTCATGGTGGAACTGGAAGAAGGCTCCTGGCTCATGGGCAACCTGGACGGCATCGACCCCGGGGACGTTTCCATGGAAATCATCGGCAAGCCCGTGAAGATGTCGCACCGGGTATTTGAAGGTGACAAATATTCCGCCGGCGAAGGCATCTGCCCGATTTTCAGCCTGAGCGAACCGAGTTAAAGTGACAGAAACTTATAATCGACACATAGGCCTGGAATCCGTCATCAATTTCCGTGATTTAGGCGGGTACGCCACGCGCGACGGCAAAACCGTTGCCTGGCGGCGTATTTTCCGCAGCGGCAACCTGGCCGAACTCAGCCCCGCCGATTCCGCCCGCCTCACGGAAGAGCTCAGCCTCAAAGCCATCCTCGACCTCCGGAGCGATATGGAGACCGCCAAGGGCATCTGCCCGCTTTCGCAGTCCGGCGTCCACTACGTCAACCTGCCCCTGATGACCGACGGCGGCAACCGGGAGGAGGAAGACCGCCTGTTCAGTCAGATGACCAACCTCGGCCAGTTTTACATCCATCTCCTGGGGCATCCGGAATTCGGGAAAGGGCTGGTGGAAACCCTGGAATTCATCGTGGAACGGGACAAACACCCCCTGGTGTTCCACTGCGCCGTGGGCAAAGACCGCACCGGTATCCTGACCGCAATCCTGCTATCGGTACTGGGCGTGACCGAAGAAGATATCATCGAGGATTATACCCTGTCCGCCCCCTACATGGTCGGGCTGCTCGAGGAATTCAACAGCAATCCCGAACTGGTCAGGGAGCACGGCCACCTGCCCGCCTATTTCTGGGAAGCGTCGGCGGAATCGATGGAGCTTTTCCTATCGACATTACAGCGGGAATACGGGTCTGTTGAGGAATATTTATACGCTCACGGCGCCAAACCTGCTTTGATTGAAAAACTTAGAGAAGTACTACTCGTTTAATTCAGTTATCCGCCAGAATTCTCCGCGCGATGGTCAGCCGCATCATCTCCGAGGTGCCTTCATAAATTTGCAGTATCCGGGCATCTCGCACGTAACGCTCCAGCGGATAGTCCCTGATATAACCGTAGCCACCGTGTATCTGCAGCGCTGCGTTGGTAACGAAATGCGACATCTCCGCACCGAATACCTTGGCCATGGCGGCTTCCTTGATAAACGGCAGCCCCCGGTCATAGAGGTCGGCGGCGCGATAAGTCATCAGCCTGGCGGCATCGATACGGGTAGCTATATCCGCCAGCATAAAATTAACGGCCTGAAAGCTGGCAATCGGCTCCCCGAACTGCTGCCGCTCTTTGGAATACTTTAAAGCGGCTTCGCAGGCCGCCCGGGAAATCCCCACGGCTTCGGCACCCACCGTCACCCGGCTTACGTTAAGAGCCTCCAGGGCTATCTTCAGACCGCGCCCCTCCTCACCGAGGCGGTTCTCACCGGGGATAAAACAATCCTGAAATATCAACTCCACCGTCTCGCAGCCGCGCATGCCCATCTTGTCCTCGTGTTTTCCCACGGACACACCCGGATTGTCTCTATCAACGATGAAAGCGGTGATGCCGTTCTGCCGTAATGATTTATCCACGGTAGCGAAAACAATGATGAAATCAGCCATAGCGCCGTTGCTGACGAATAATTTCGTCCCGTTTATTACGTACCCGTTATCCTTGCGAACGGCGGAAGTATCCATGGACGCCGGATCGCTGCCGGCCCCGGATTCCGTCAGGGCAAAGCAAGCCAGCTTTTCGCCCCGCGCATGGGGTGGCAGATACCTCCGCTTTTGTTCTTCCGTCCCGTAATCCAGGAGGTTGATGACCGGTAACGATAGACTGATACGTAAGTAGTTTGTCACTGCCGGTGAAGCATGTGACAGTTCCTCGACAGCCAGGCATAATTCCAGCAATCCTTTACCGCTTCCCCCGTATTCCCTGGGGATGGTCAGCCCCATCAAACCCAGCCCCGCCATCTTCTTTATCTGTTCGGCCGGATATTCGTCCTTCCGGTCTATTTCAGCCGCGACCGGCTCAAGTTCCGCCGCCGCGAAATCACGCAATGTCGATTGCAGCATTTTCTGTTCTTCGTTCAGGTTAAAGTCCATTCTAGTTGTCGTTCTCCCTTACTTCTATATATTTACTAAATAGTCCGGCGAGCCGTTGGACAGCGCAACGGGGCACGCTCCCGCCTGTCTTTCCCCGGTAACGATTCTTTCAGCGAGAGTCGTCGTTGCACCTTTTCATCACGTAAGAAAAGTATAGCAGATAAGGTGGGGGTTTGCATTGGATAATGTTCTATCCCGGCTTGTTTTGGCTTTTTTGTTAGACTATACTAGGGCAAAAGGAGAAAAGTATCTTTGTCTTTAGACCTCACCAAAGTAGCATCACAGATTATCTCGATGATAGCCCAACTGAGGGACAGCCGCGAAGAACGTCAGCAGCGACTTCGCTTTGCTATGGATACGCTGGGTGACGAGTCTATCGACCTGGAGAAACTGAAGAAAAAGATAGCCGCCAGCCGGACGACCTGGCTCGTGGCGGAGCTGGTCGAGGGACTGAATAATCGTTATCCGGCCCCTTCTCCTCCCGCCGATTTCACGGTCATCGGCAGCGACGGTTCGCACATAGACGTCGACCGGCATCATTCGACCCGGTGCTTTCTAATTAACCTCGGTACGGCGATGATTACCTACGGCAGCCGGCCGGATGCCGTTCTCGCCAGCTCTCCCCGCCTCTATTCCAGCGACGAAGAACTGGTCATTTCGCCGCCGGACGGAGGGCGGGAACAGGTAATAGAAGGCGCTATCCTGGGAATCAAGCGTTCTGTGGAAGAATGCCGCAACCTGACCGACATGGCTGTGGAATTACCGACGGGAACCGATTGCCTGGCATTGCTCGACGGCACACTGATTCTCTGGGGACTGGAAGCCTATCCGGACTTCGTGACCGAAGAACTGCTGGTCAACGGATTATTTACCTGCCTGGACCGGATGAAGCAATTGAATACGGACCGGCGGCTGGCGTTGGCCAGCTATATCAGCTTCCCGCGCAGTACCGATGTTGTTAACGTGCTCAGAGTAGCTGTCTGCCCTCATGATATCGTCGATAGCGACCAGCTTTGCCGGGCGTGCCGGTCACGTGAATGCGACAGGGTGAGCGGCGTGCGCGACCGGGACATGTTCCGGGAACTTCTGGAAGACGGCGAAAGGTCGGCGCTGTTCATCTCCCCCTCGAAAATCGTCAAAGAGCGCTACGAAGAACACGGCATTCATTTCTTCTACCTGAGAGCCGAAGACGAGATAGCCCGGGTAGAAATTCCCCGATGGGTGGCGGAAAACAGCGACCTGCTGAATCTCACCCACGGCCTGGTGCTGGACCAGTGCCACCGGGGGCAGGGCTACCCGGTAGCGCTTTCGGAAGCCCACGAGCAGGCGGTGGTCACCGGAGTGGACAGAGAGAGCTTCTGGGAACTGGTGGAATCGTCGATGATTGACGAACGCCTTCCCAGTCCCGGTTCGGCGAAAAGTTTCAGTAAAAGGACGCGGTGGGTGTGAGGTACAAGAAAATTGACAGGTAACCTGCATGCGGGAATGCCCGGTGGGGCAGCAGGTGACGAAAAAGAGATAATATAAGGGTGAGGAGGACCGGATGAAAACAATCCATATAGCTCTAACCGTGATATTGGGGCTCGCAGTAGCAGGTATAGGAGTCTACTTATTTACGGTAATGGGCGAACGTGATGATCTGCAAAAAGAACTGATAGCAACTCAGGTAAACCTGGCCTCGACACAGCAACAAGTTGAAACACTACAAACAACCCTGGATTCAACCGAAGGCGAATTGGCAACAACGAAAGATACCCTGACCTCAACCCAGGCGAACCTGAACTCGACAAATGAGATACTAGCCACTACGCGGAACGAACTGAACGCAACAGAGGATGAATTAAGCACAACCAAGGATGAACTGGACACGACCAAGAGTGAACTTACCGAGACGAAGCTTGACCTCACCCTCACCGAAACGAGACTTGAGGACACCGAGGAAGAACTCGAAGAAGTAACCGAGGATTACCAGATTGCTTTTGAGACACTCCAGGGATTGGATATTACCCTGGCATCAAGTACGGAGTGTTACGATGTCGAACTAATAGATAATCCAGAAGCAACCAATCCCACCTGGGCCGAGTTAAGAGCTTTCCTCGCGGAAGACCTGACGGAACAACACGAATACATACCTAATGAATACGACTGCTCTCAATTTTCCCGGGACCTCCACAACCGGACCGAAGCCGCCGGCATACGTACCGCCGAGGTGCATATCACATTCAAGGGTGAGACAACCGGGCATGCTTTGAACGCGTTCCTGACCACTGACTACGGACTCGTTTACGTTGATTGCACCGAGCAGCCAGATAAAGCGGCACGGGTTAAATCCGGATATGTCTACCGAGCGGTATCGATCAATTTTGTCTCTATCGTAAACATCAGGAATGATAGCTGGTGGAATTCTCGATTGACGTATTACTATATTCCTTCAAGTAAAGGGGGACAGGTAGAAGTCTCCAGCATTCGTATATACTGGTAATTAAGAAAAAAACATCTTATCGGGAGGCAACTTAATGGGCACCAAGGGCAGGAAAAACGTTAAGAAACCCAAACAGAACAAGGACAAGAAAGCCAAGAAGAAATAGAACTAACAACCATACTATAATAAACATACGGGAGAGGTGATTGTCTACGGCTGATACCACCGGTGCCGCGAGGGCGGGCCGGGTGGGAAGTAAAAAGCCGGGAAGGCGGTGAGATGGGGCAAATAAAAACGCAAAAACACAGGGGGTGAGGTAAATAAATACCCAGAATTACGAAAAGATAG
>JASFHJ010000108.1:0-5579 GCA_050123255.1 Dehalococcoidia bacterium | reverse complement strand
GTAAGAAAGAGCAAGTGAGAAGATGAAAAGCATTGACGATGTCAATCTGATTATCTTCGACCTGCACGGCACCGTCGCGGATTCGTCCCGGCCCATGTACGCGGCGGTCGAGGCCGCTTTCGCCGGACTGGGCTGGCCGGTGGAGTTCTCCGAGGCCGAAATCGGTAAATACATGGGCGCCTCCTCCGACGAATTCTATCAACTCATCGTCCCCGCCGCCAGAAAAGACCGCTGGCGGGAAGGCCGGGAAGCCGTGCACCGAACCGCCGGTGACGCCTTTATTCAGCATGGAGCTACCTTTCCCGGCGTTAAGGAAACGCTGGAGACCCTGCGGCAGAGGGGCTACCGTCTGGCGCTGTACAGTAACTCCGCAAGTACCCACATGGCCGGCGTTATCCGGGCGCTGGGCATCGGGGGGCTCTTCGATTACATTAAAAGCCCCGCCGACGACGCTCTGGATAAGACCGGGCTGGCCGGAAAGATAGCCAGCGAATACCAGACTGGCGCCGCCATCGTCGGGGACGAAATAGATGATATAACAGCCGCCCGTCAAACCGGCTCTTTCTGCGTGGGAGCTCTCTACGGCTACGGCGGCGACGAGTCGTACCAGGCGGACGTTACCATCAACGAGTTCAAAGAACTGCTGGAGATATTCAAGGAAAGATAATGCCGGATACAAGCAAGATTGACCTGATTATCTTCGATACGGACGGCACGATTATCCCGTCGCTGCCCACCGTTTACGAGGGGATTAAGAGAGCTTTCACCGCCTTCGGATGGGAACTCGAACATACCCCCGAAGAAATCAATCAATTCATCGGGACGGCCTCCGGCGAGATGTACAAATTTATCACGCCGCCGGAGCATTCCCATCGCTGGGAGGAACTCCGGGACCGGGCCAGACAGGAATATACCGCGGTATTCCGGGAATCGGCCAAAACATTCCCCGGCGTGAAAGACACCCTGGTTACCCTGAGAAAAAGGGGCTATCACCTGGTCCTTTACAGCAACGCCTCACCATTTTATTTCAATACCGTGATTGATTCGCTGGATATCCGGGACTGTTTCGACTATGCGGAATGCGTCCACGAAAACGACCTCACCAAGCCGGCGCTGGTACGAAAAATCAAGGAGATGTTCGGCAGTTGCCCGGCAGCCGTCGTCGGAGACAGAGATAACGATATCGAAGCAGCCCGGGAAACCGGCTCGCTATCGGTCGGGGTTCTTTTCGGCTACGGCGGCAGGGAACCGGAAGAAGCCGATTGTACCATAAGTCAGTTCGATGATTTACTGCAGATATTCGACAGACGTCTGCCCATTTTCCGTAGGATAGAAAATGAAATAATCAGGCGTAAGAAAGCCGACCGGCCATTCGTCGTGGGGATTACCGGCATCGATGCCGCCGGAAAGACCCGTTTCGCCGAAGATTTCGAGCAATATCTGATATCCAGGAACCACGAGACACGGTTGATTCACCTCGATGATTTCCACAACCCTGAAGCCATCAGGTATTCCGGCGAAAACCCGGCCGAGAACTATTACAACCTGAGTTTCAACCTGGATGAAATCATCAATAAATTACTCATTCCCCTCCGCCGGGACGAGTCATATACCGTCAAACTCCCCGTTCTGAACCTGGAAACCGATGAATACGATTCTGAAAAAGAGTACCGTTTCGACCGGGAGACCATCGTGATATTCGAAGGAGTTTTTCTCTTTAGGAAAGAGCTGAAACCGTATATCGACTATTCTGTCTTTCTGGATATTTCTTACGAAGAAAGCCTTGAAAGAGGCAAGGCAAGAGGAGGCATTGTTGAAAGGTACAATACCAAGTATCACGCCGCCCAGCGAAAATACCTGGAGAAATATCCTCCGGAAGACCATGCCGATTTAATAGTCGATAACAGCAAATGGGAGCACCCGTCAACTGGTAAATAAGGGTGTTATTATGCGTATTATAGAGTATCCGCAAGTATAATAAATCTGATTACCTGTAATTCTATGCTATATTCTTTCTATCCTTTACTATTACCATAAGCCGCGTTATTTTTTCCGCTAGCTATTGACTCATTATGGTAAAATAATCTATAGGGGTAAGGTTCGCACCGATAGGCTTGCATATTGAAAATCAGTTGTATCATCCTCGCCGGTGGTAAAAGTTTACGCTTGGGACATGATAAGGTAATAGAAAGGTTAGGCAATACAACCCTACTGGAAAAGGTAATATCCCGGATAGACTCGTTCAGCCAGGAAATCGTTATTGTTACCGCGGAAAAGAGAGATTTCGAACAGTTTTCCGGTAATCCCAAGGTAAAAACAGTAACCGATATTCTCCCGGGACGGGGCTCTCTGGGTGGCATTTATACCGGACTGGTCAATTCAAGTTTTTCTTATAATTTCGTGATTGCCGCCGATATGCCTTTTCTTAACCGGGAATTGATTGGCTACATGATAGGAACGGCTGAAGGTTTTGATTATGTTATACCGCGAATGGGTAAGTTTTACGAGCCTCTCCACGCTATATATTCGAAGAACTGCATTTCCCCCATCGAAGATATGATCAACCGTGACAGGAGAGTAATCATCGAGCTATTCGATTATGTAAAAGTCAGGTACGTGGATACTGAGGAAATTGACCGTTTTGACCCCGAACATTTAAGTTTCTTCAACATCAATACCAAGCAGGATTTGGAGCGAGCCAGAAAGATAGAAAGCGGGATTATAGATTAGATGATTAGTGTTGAAGAGGCACTCTACAGGATACTTCAGGAGGTTGAAGTCCTTGATGAGGAGAGAGTTCCCATCCTGGACTCCCTCGGGCAGGTCCTCGCCGAGGATATAAAATCGGACATCAATGTCCCACCCCTGGATAATTCAGCCATGGACGGTTACGCCGTCATCTCACGCGATACTGCGGGAGCCGGCGAAGGTTCCCCCAAAGTGTTACGGGTTATCGATACGGTAATGGCCGGCGCCATTTCCGGCAAAGAAGTAACACCGGGTACCACCGTGCGCATCATGACCGGAGCGCCGGTACCCCGGGGCGCCGATGCCGTGGTACAGTTTGAAAACACCGACGAAGAAGAACGCAGTAAATCGGCTGCCGGCGAACCCGTGAAGGAAATAGGTATCCTCGCCGAAGCCGGAATAGACCTGAATATTCGTCATGCCGGTGAAGATATCACCAAAGGCGCCACGGTCCTGAAAAAAGGAGTAGTCATCAGGCCTTCAGAGCTGGGATTACTGGCTTCGCTGGGACGTGCCCGGGTAAACGTTATTCGCCGTCCGGTAGTAGCCGTGCTGGCTACCGGCAACGAACTGGTAACCATCGACAAACCCTTACCCGAAGGCAAGATATACGACAGCAACACCTACAGCATTGCCAGCCTGGTAAGGCGTTACGGAGCGATACCCAAAATCCTGGGGGTTGCCCGTGATAACGAAGAAGACCTGGTCAACAAACTGCGTCAGGCTCAGGATACCGACATGCTGGTAAGTACCGGCGGCGTATCCATGGGCGATTACGACATGGTCAAGGATATCCTGGCGCGAGACGGCGAAATGGTTTTCTGGAAGGTCAGGGTAAAACCGGGCAAGCCGTTAGCTTTCGGCAAAATTAAAGCCACCGGGAAAAACGGCGAATCACGGATTATCCCTCATCTGGGACTGCCGGGTAATGCGGTAAGCTGCATGGTCAGCTTCGAGCTTTTCGTGCGCCCGGCGCTGTTGAAGATGATGGGTAAAACCAGCATCACCAAGCCGACCGTAACGGCGATTCTCGAAGATAACACGAAAAACAACGCCGGCCGGCGGCTTTATAACCGGGCGATTACCGAAAAACGCAACGGCAAGTACTACGCCCGGCTGACCGGTCCCCAGGGGTCGGGAATACTCACCTCCATGGGCCTGGCCAACAGCCTGGTAATTATTCCCGAGGATAAACTCGAAGTAAGAAAAGGCGAAACCGTCCAGGCGATCATGCTGGATTGGAACGAGGAAGTCGAGGTCTGAACCGGGACGTTTTTACAGAAAAATATGCGTACCATAATATCGATTGTAGGAAAATCAGGGTCCGGTAAGACGACCCTGCTGGAAAAGCTCATCGCAGAGCTGAAAAAGCGAGGTCACAAGGTGGCTATCGTCAAGCATTCCCACCATGCTTCCGATATCGATACAGCCGATAAGGACACCTGGCGTTTTACCAGAGCCGGCAGCGAATTATCCGCCCTTAATTCGCTCGATCACCTGGCTATCTACCGGAGGATGGACGGCTATTTTGACCCGCAGGAAATATCGAACAACATCCTCTGGGACTACGACCTCATCCTGACCGAGGGTTTCAAGAGCAGTAACTTCCCCAAGATAGAAGTCCATATCAAGGACCAGGGTGAAGGCCTGATTACCGAACCGGAGCGTTTGCTGGCGGTAGTCACCGACGAACCGCTGGACATAGATAAACCCCAGTTCTCACGCGACGATGTCACCAAAATTGCCGACCTTGTTGAGAAAGTTCTTCAATCCGGAAAAGAGAAAAATGAACTTGATTTGATAGTCAACGGCAGCCGCGTACCACTCAGCGAAAGCCAGAACAGCCTCCTGACGCGTACCCTGTTAGCGATGGTACCGGCACCGGGTAATGACGGAGAAATCAAGAACCTGCATCTCTCTCTCAGGAGGAGAGTTTGATATATAGTACCTCGGAATTCAGTTTTAAGGTACCGCCGGTGGTATCCCGGGCACGCCGGGTCCTGATAAAGCCCAGCGCGTCCTATCCCATACCCTACCCGGTTACCACCAGCCCGGACATGCTGGCGGCTATCATCGCCAGCATCCGTCATGTCAGCGACGCCGATATCATTCTCCTGGAAGGCACGCCCGGCGGTGTCCCTACCCGCCCAATCTATCAGGCTCTCGGGTACAACTTCCCCCGGGTGTTGACGCTCGATGTAAAGGACTGTATTTTTGTAGAAGTGGATAATCCCCTGCCAAAACCGTTCGCCGTTCCTACTTTCTGGGTACCTAATGTTTTACTTTCCAGCGATTACTTAATTACGGTTGCTCCGTTGAAGACCTACAACGGCTCCGGCAGCTTTTCCATAATGAACCTGCTGTCACTCCTGCCGACCAGTAAATACCACGATGAAACCTCGTCCGGCTGGGAAAACCTATACAGCCTGGGAATCGATAAAGTTTTGGCTGACCTCTACTTCACACTGCCCTTCGATTTGGGGATCGTGGAAGGGAAAAAGAAGTTCTCCGTCACCGAAGAGCCGGGCGAAGGCGAGGTGGAAGATTACGATAAAGTGTTCATCGGCGAGCCGTACGAGGTCGACCGTGAAGTAGCCGATTCTCTGGGACTAAAAATCGGCTACCTTGACCTGATAAAATCAGCCAAGGTAGAATTAGAAGTCTAACAAATCCTCACTGACAGGTAATCATTTGAACGAAGAAGTAGAAACAAACGACCAACTGGATTCGCGGTGGGCTATCTCTATCGACTGGTTTGACGAGAATAACCGGTCGGCTACCATGATGATTAAAGAATACCTCTGTGAGAAATGCGCCGAGGAATCGCGAAG
>JASFHJ010000107.1:0-5603 GCA_050123255.1 Dehalococcoidia bacterium | reverse complement strand
GGCGATTCGCACTGCCTAAAAACCTCCTTGAATCGCCTACCCGTCTGAAAGAATTGTACTCTATGTCAATAGTAACATCAAGAAGCGGAAAAATTTTTACGACACAGCTGCTCTGTTTGCCATGGTGTACCTATTTTGGGGGTAATGGTCAAGTTGACTTAAAAGAAATATTCCACTAACATATTCATCAATTCAACCGCTATGATAATGGGGTTTAAGGTGATTTATTGTAGTAATTACCGCCAACCGCCCGCAGGAAAGGAAATGTAAATGTCTCTGAAGTTTCGAGTCTTTCTTCACAGTTACCTGGGATTTAACAGCAACTCCACTTTGATATACGGGGAAAAGGATGCAATCTTGATAGATGCTTCCCAGCTCCTTAGCGATACTCACCGAATGGTCGCTGATATTATTACCATGCGCAAGAATCTAACTCACATTTATGTATCGCATTTCCATCCTGATCACCACTTCGGCCTACAGGTTCTTAAGAACGCGTTTCCGAAGGTAAGGATCGTAGCTCTACCAAGCGTGGTAAAGGATATCGTTGCCACTTCCAGCGACAAGATAGATTTGTGGGCGATCGACCGCTTTGGCCCTGACGATATCCCCCGCCAGACCACCATCCCCACACCTTTAGACAAACCGTGCTTGTTTCTTGAGGGCGAGGAGATTCAGGTCTCGGATAACTGGGAGGGTGACAGCGTCAACAACTCCGTGGTCTGGATACCGTCGATCAGAGTAGCTTGCGCTACCGACGTTGCTTTCCATGATTGTCATTTATGGCCGATCGAAAGCAATGTTGCCCGGCGAGTCAAGTGGCGTGCCTCGATTGCTCAACTAAGAGAATTTGATGCTCGTATCGTAATCCCCGGTCACTGCGATGATGCCAAGATCCGTCTTATGGAAGAGGTTCAAGAAAAAGGTTCGCTTACCTACACGGAATGCATAGACTGGTCACTCAAGTATCTGGACAACTACGAAGAGGTATATAACACCTCCAGAACCGGATCAGACATGGTAGAGGCCATGACCGAGCTTTACCCCGATGTCAAAGCCGAAGACTTCGCCATTCACTGGCAGGCCAGGCTGCTATTCCCGCATAGTAGCCCTGACTGGCTCACGCCGTTGCCGGGAGAACCTGGTAAGATTTTCCTGAATCCAGGCGGCGGATACGATGGTGATCCACCCCGCGAATGACAGCCAATAATATCGGACACGATTTTCTTGAAGTAATTAATTACACCCTTTGCCCCTGGCGACATGCGGGAAAATCAAATATCAGCAGCATCCAGGCGCGGTTGTGCTTATACGCCATCTTTACGTAAGTCCGGCATTATCTGCGCATTCTACAAATATGAAGGGGCGATTTACCTTAACGGTTTCTATACAATGAGATAAACCCGCCGGGATAAAGACAATGGTGGACTGATTGAAAGTGTGCTTTTCGAGTTTTTCACCGATACGAAATTCGACCTCTGCACCCAGATCAAATCTATCCTTAAAATTGTTGCCAAAGAACCCGAGGATTTTTCTATAGGGATAACTGTGCGGCGTTTCTTCTTTAAGAGGATTGGCAGTGCTGACAAAAGTTGAGGAGAAGTAAGGACTCCCCTTGATAATACTATCATCCAGGTAGGTGGTATATTTATAGTCTGTATCCATCTGCCCCGGTTTGGGACCACTGACTATATAGTTATCGTACCGCTTCTCGAACGCACCCTCCTGCTTTATGGTTCCGGCAAAATCTTCTAACGTACCCGTGGGACCAAACACCGTAAACAGGTGGAATACAGGTTTCTTCATCCGGGTCACTAACGGGCCGTGAATAAACTGCTTCGGAAGATAGATAATCGATGTCTCGGTTATAGTATGCCGGATAAATTCCTCGCCCAGATACAGGTCCATTTCCCATCCCAGCTCGGTGGGATTATCAGGATCTAGTCCATGAAAAAACAGGATTTCGTCATATGGATGTAAATGAGCTTCTTTGATTCCGGTAGAATATTGAGGTGCCATGAACATCGCGTTGAAAAAGAAACTCCCTTTAACGATGGAATCGTCGACGATTGCCGTGATTCTTTTATCATAATCCGTCGTTCCTCCCGGCTTTGGCCCTCTTATAAACAGTTCGTCATATTGTCCGTCTGTCATTTCTTTCGGTCTCCTTTAGTTTATTACCTGTTATTTTACCTGAATATTCATGCTTTGTTCTGCTCCTTGAAAAATTACTGGATAGAACCTCACAAGCAGAGGATGCAGACCTAAATAAATCCCCTGACCTCCGGAAAGATATCTTACCACCTTTCATGGTTATCTCTCCAATGACTTTATAGGTTCATATAAGGCTGACCATTTTAACTTAATCCCGAATACGTTACCAGGGTATTTCTCATCCCAGTCCGGTCTGGCAGCTGCTATTTCGGGGCTGTGGAGAAAAGCATCCAGTTCCTCTTTATTATCAAATTCGTAAATCGCCAGGTATTTAGCGCCTTTTCCCCTGTTATCACCCTTCTGCCTGTAACGGTTATAACGGCTGGCTCTCGTGATTCCTTTAAACTCGAACAGCATTGGAAGATGTATATCACTATACCACTGGTTATATTCCGCCGCTTTTTTGGGGTTACATTCAGTGGCTACTATAAACAGTGTTGAGTCACCCCCCTTTTTTCTCTCCAGGAACTTTTGAGGTTCATACGAGCCCCCCCATAATATGTTGCCCAAACCCGGCCAGTTCTTCTCGAAATCCTTGCCGCCGGCGGTAAATTCAGGACACTGAGGGAAAGCAGCCAGGGCCTCTTTATTATCAAATTCGTAAATCGTCAGGTATCTGGCGCTTTCCTCCCTATTATCACCTGCTACCAGGTCGTAGCGGTGGTAGCGACTCGTTTTTTTCAGGTCTCTACAACCGAACAAGTCGGAAATATGCTTGTTATACTATTCATTATATTCCGCCTCTTTACCAGCAGTGGGTTCGGAAGCTACTATCGAAAGTACCGCATCTTTTTTCATTGCAACTCTCTCTTTTAATTTTCTCGTTCACACAAACTTAAATTAGCTATACGTGAACAAGCCGTATTAAATACAAAGACACCGGTGTGGCTGCTGGTCATAATTAGGCTTATCGGGATGTCTTTCCCTCGAAACTTCTTCCTTCCGGTTGCACTACGCGTCTCTCCTTGTTCTTGCCCCTGCCATACCCCTCGTATATAAACATCATCTTTTTTCTTTCTTCTTCAGATAACAACTCTGGATGGGGTTTTTCAGTGTGCCCGACTTCCTGGCAGACCGTGACGACAATAAAAGGCCTGTCCACCCTCCTGATAAACCAGGGGGAATGTATAAAACCGGCCGGTATATAGACCATACCGGATTTGGTGATGTGATATCTTATCAGCTCCGGCCCCATGGCTAACTCAACTTCTCCCCCGAGATCCTGCGGATTATCAGGGTCGGTGCCGATGTGCATGATTATTTCAGGGACCTTATGTTCATGCGGGCCGTGACCGGTCTCTGACCAGGATTTCTGGTTGGGATCATCAGGATGAACAAATACCCAATGACAATTATATTGATGAGCCCCCGGGAAATCATCGCTGTCAATGTAGGCGATGTTTCGTTTGGTCTGCGGTCTCCTGGGCGGTGATTGATATATAAAATATTGATCGTATTTCGCCATTATGTTTTATCTCCTTCTTAATTAAATACAGGGTTTCCGGTTAACCCGGTTATTTCTATTACGGCTATCTATCATCGTATTCAATTCATGTCGGTTCTCACAAAGCCCCCTTTCTTTGTATCGTCAAAACGCGGCAGGGTTTACCATGCACGGTGGTCCGCAATTCCATCTGAAAGTATTGCCATTATGATATAAAAGGCGGATTGATTGCATTATAATCCCGGTTCCGTCCATCAAGCAACATTTTGTTCGGCCGATTCTGCTATCCTTTGAGCACAACCCGGTAGCCTTTACACGGAACGTTTACACTCATATAATTGTAGGGATGCAGCCGGATGCGACGGACCAATAAAAAAAATATATAAGGAGTAAAGTGAAATGGCTGAAAACAAATACGACCACCTGTTTATATCGGGAGTAGATGCTGAAATCCAGGCACGGAGACCTTATGCCACCATCGGATTCCTGGACGGAAAGACATTTGAAGGATGTAATGAGTACCAGATTTTCTGGATAGGCGATAAGCCGTATGGTGCTTACGGCACGAAAGCCTGGGGCGAGATATATCACGGTCCGCATACCCATAAATACCCCGAGTTATTCATTCACCTGGGAACAGACCCGGAGAATCCCTGGGACCTCGGGGCTGAAGTAGAGATGTTTATGGGACCGGAGATGGAAAGACACGTTATTACCCGATCAACTATTATATGCCTGCCGGCCAACTTCGCGCATGGTCCCTGGAGGATTCTAAACGTCACCAGGCCGTTCATGATAGTCACTGTAAATCAAAATCCCACACATACGGAAAGAGCCCTGAGAGATATGATACCTGAAAAAGACCGGGACCGGATGATCTTTATCGACGCGGGTTACGAGGACGAAGGCATTGAATCTAAAATGGATTGGCCCGAAAAAGCGGGACCCCGTGCCGAGTATATGTAATCTGTTTCAGAGAATTATAAACGGCTGGCGATTAATATCGATATCAAAAGCAGCAACTTCATCACGTTCGGTCAAAACATGAATGTCTGTAATCTCATCGGGGAGGACTATCGTGGTATCCCGGTAACGTAGACGACGCTTTTTTATCGCTATTAATCCGGTTAAACCTGCTTATTATTCGCCGGATTGCTCATCCTGTAATTCCGCGATGCCTATGCCACTCTCACCAGCCACCGAATATAAAAGGAACACTCTCTGTCCCTCTTCGTAAATGCACGGGTCACGCAATTCCCGGACTCGCTCCATGACCTTACCGACTTTCGATGGGGCCAGGGGCAGATCAGTGCCTTCGTAGGCCATTTCCGGTTGGAGGATAGTCTGCTCCCCGGCGGCCTTCCATTTCGTCCAGTCCGGTTCCAGGTCTATCTTCGTCAGTAGAATTCTCTCGGGACAGTCGCCGATCCTGGAATAAAAAACGAAAAGAGTGTCGCCCTCCAGCTTAAGAGCCGAATGGCGAACATTGGATGTAGAAGCGCCGGTCTGGAACGGACTCACCCCCGATTCAAAATTCGTTAGCCCGTCAACCGAACGGAAGAGCGTACCCAACCTGGCGATAGCGTAGTAGTAGCCGCCCCACCGGAATACCCGGAAATAGGAGCCCCCCAGCATTTCAGGCAATACTTTAAAATATATCCCTTCCCCGGAAGTGGCGACGAAGGAAGGCTGCCTTAACCGGCTCCACCGACCGGGTGTTACCTGCCCGTGGAAATACATCCGTATCTCCCGCTTTTCGTCGTCTATGTGCACATCGGGCGAAGCTATGTGGTCCCGGCATATAGTTTCTTCAAGATGCAGTACGCCGTGTTCATAAATCGTCCACGGCCCTTCGAGCCTGTCGGCGTAGGCCATTCTTATGTATGTTCCTCTGTGATGAGAAAAATAAAGGTAATATTTACCCAGGGGATTAGGCAGCCAATCG
>JASFHJ010000106.1:0-5628 GCA_050123255.1 Dehalococcoidia bacterium | reverse complement strand
ATCTCCGGGAGAAAAACAAATGCCCCGGTTGCTCTCAACTAGACCCGTATCTGAAGTCTTACCGCCGGGCGTGCACGGTGAGAAATTGCGAAACGATTAAAAGTAACCGGTCGGGCTATTGCTACGAGTGTGACGGTTTTCCCTGCAAGAGGCTCAAACAACTGGACAAGCGCTATACAACGAAGTATCACATGAGTATGCTGGAAAACCTGGAAATGATAAAAAACGAAGGCATCGATGCCCTGTTAGCCAGGGAAGAAGAGAAGTGGAAATGTCCCGAATGCGGCGGGGTAATCAGTTGCCACAACGGTATCTGTTATACCTGCGGGTTGGAAAAGCTCAAGTCCAGGAAGAAAAAATACTACTGGACTGATGACTAGCCATCGTTGGCTCTGGTATAATTTCCCAGTATATACTTTTTATAACTAATAAGGAAAGCATGGAAAAGAAACTTAAAGTCGGTGTCATCGGGGCTACCGGGATGGTCGGTCAGAATTACCTGAGGCTGTTGCACCGGCACCCCTGGTTCGAGGTTGCGTACCTGGCGGCGTCCCCCAATTCCGCCGGTAAGAAATACGCCGATGCCGTCGCCGGGCGATGGCACATGACCGGTGATATACCCCCGGAATACGCCGGGATGGTCGTTGAGGATGCCGGTATTGTTGATAATGTCGAAGGCAAATGCAGTCTGGTATTCTCGGCGGTGGAGATGGACAAGAAGTCCATCATGAATCTGGAGGAGGAATACGCTTCCCGGGGATTTGCCGTGGTGTCCAATAACTCGGCGCATCGCCATACCGAGGACGTGCCGGTGATGGTCCCGGAGATAAACCATGCTCATCTCGATATTCTCCCGGAGCAGCGGAAGAAACGCGGCTGGGACCGGGGATTTATCGTGGTCAAGCCCAATTGCAGTATCCAGAGTTACATGCTGCCTCTTTACGCGTTATTGAAAGCCGGGTATCCCGTCGACAGCATGATAGTTACCACGCTTCAGGCGGTATCCGGTGCCGGTTATCCCGGTCCGGCTTCAATAGATATGATTGATAATATCGTGCCGTATATCGGCGGCGAGGAAGAAAAATCCGAGGTCGAACCCGGTAAAATCCTGGGCAGTATCGGCAACGGAAAGATAGTGCCCGATGAAAGCATCAAGATATCGGCGCACTGCAACCGCGTGGCCGTATCGGACGGGCATACCGCCTGTGTCAGCCTGAAGTTCGCCGGGAAGAAACCCTCTAAAGAAGAAATTAGAGATATATGGAAGAAATTCACCGGTTTGCCGCAGGAACTTAAGCTGCCCTCGGCGCCGGTTCCACCGATTATCTACCGGGATGAAATCGACCGGCCTCAGCCCCGCCACGACCGTGACGCCGGTAATGCCATGGCGGTAACCGTAGGCAGGCTGCGGGACTGCAATGTCTTCGATTACCGGTTCGTCGGGCTGCACCACAACACGGTGCGCGGCGCCGCCGGCGGATCGATACTGACCGCCGAGTTGCTGGTGGCTCAGGGGCTGGTTGAATAACAGCCCTAAGATTTCTTTGAGGGTAGCAGAGCTACGTAGGAAACCGGCGGCGTTTTGGAATCGTCGCGTTTCAACTGGAAGGTCTTCGGGTAGTCCTCGATTAACGACTGTAATTTCTGGTGGTGGTAAGTACGGGCGTCGAAAGCCGGGTAGAGTTTACGCAGGGCGCTGCCCAGCGCGGCGAGATGTACCCATTCGTCTTCCTTGGCGGCCAGCTCAAATCCCTTCAGGAGCATAGCCAGCGGGTCCGAGGTATCCGCTTTTTCTTCCTTGCGCACCCGTTTCCTGACCCTTTTCTTCGGTTCTTTAGGCGGCGCCAGGTTTTCGGTGAAGATGAACTGGTTGCAGGCGTTGATAAAAGCCTCGGGCGTCTTTTTCTCGCCCACGCCGATGACGAAGAGCCCTTCCTCCCTGATACGGATTGCCAGACTGGTATAGTCGCTGTCGGAGGAAACGATGCAAAATCCTTCAACGTTGTTGCTGTGCAGCAGGTCCATGGCATCTATAATGAGAGCGCTATCCGTGGCGTTCTTGCCGGTGGTATAACGGAACTGTTGCATGGGCTGTATGGAGTGCTTCTGCAGGCAGTCCTTCCAGCTGTTCATGTTGGTGGTGGTCCAGTCGCCGTATATTCTCTTAATGGTAATTTGCCCGAAGCCGCTTACCTCCGCCAGTATCTGGGACAGCATTGAAGCCTGGGCGTTATCGCCATCTATTAATACCGCAAATCTTTGTTGTTCTGATTGCTCAGCCAATTCACACCCCTCATTTCACATAATGTTGTTACTTCCATTATACACTAAAAATGAGATGATGGCATTATTTAATTATAATATACACCTTTTCCGTGTCAGAGAGGTGGATACCGGGGGTAATTTCGGACCTGTTCGTTTCTGTGTTCAGAAGTGGCCGTTAACCCTCGGGTTATTGGCGCGAACTGGCCTGTTTTCCCGCAGGATTGGGTCGGAGGACTCAGGAGAAGCCCGCGTAAGACTGCGCATGGAGCGCCACAACGAGAATCTGGGCTTGCCAGTGAAATAATCGTTTATTAACCTAGGAAGGTGTCTTTTATATAGGGGATCACCCCAACCAACATAACAGCCACGTCCCCAAAAACTAAATATTGAAGGTATTCTGCCATAATCATTCTATTAAATTATCGATTAAAAATCCTGACACACTAGAGGTTTTCGCTACCGGTTCAGGTTGTGGAGGATTGACTGGTATATCGGGAGTTGGCTTTATCGACTTCTTCGCTGGGCTTCGCTGTCATTTCTACCCAGACCGGTCTGAACCCGCTCTTTATGGCATTTCTCACTGAACCAAGATTTGACCATGCAGTGCAGTAAAAGGGAACCTTGCCCTGATCGATGATCTCCAGAGCCAGACGGCTTGTTAAAGCCGACGCTATTCCCTGTCTCCTGTATGAAGGAAGAACGTCAATGCCTATCTGCCACATCGTTTCGCAATCAGCCGAACACCCGGCTAATCCTATTAGTCTGTTTCCGTCGTAAGCACCCACTGCGAGGACATCATGGTCTTTCCGCTTCTCTTCCAGGGCGTTGCTCCATTCCGGTTTATAATGATTGGCAAAATCCTGCGGTGATAAAACACTGATTTTACATGTACAACCGAGTTCTTTCAGCATGGTCGTGTCCGGCACGAAATACTCAGCTATATTGCTGACCCTCTTACCTTTTTTCTTGAGTTCATCATTTAGTACATACATATTCGGTGTCTCGAAGCAGTGTTCGACGTGATACCTGTCGATATATTCTTTGACGGTTTCCGCAATCTCCCTATTTACGGAGGCGACGATGTTATTACCGTAGGAAATCAGGTTACAGTAGAGAGGAAGTGTGAGGTATATCCTCGCTTTCGGGTTGGATGTGGAGAAAACGATCTTGTTTTCTTGTAACAGGAAATCATCCGGTCTGCAGTTAGCCTCCAGTGCCGACTGTTTCAACGCTGTTTCCAGGATTTGGTTGTTATTCAATCACACTCCTCCGAAATTGATCAGGTGTAATAGATAATTAAGGAAGTTCTGCGTATTATGCAAGTTGGCTCCCCGACATGGATTCGAACCATGAACCTAGCGGTTAACAGCCGCTCGCTCTACCGTTGAGCTATCGGGGAACGCTTTATAAAAGCCGCTTAAATATTATCGCTTTTCCTCGTTTTGAAGTCAAGCTCCACGAATCCGCCGTGCCCATCTATGGTATAATATACGTATTACCGTTGAGCAACGGAGAGTTCTAATTGCCGTTAAACGACCGAGATTATATGAGGACTTCCCGCGGCAGGTGGGATTCCAGCCAGGGCAGAAGAACCCGGAGTTTTTTCAACTTCGGGATAAATCCGGTTTTCGCGATAATAATTGCTAATCTGGTAATTTATATCGCCATGCTTTTTTCCACCGAAGCCTGGTATCCCATGGGCAATTTTGGTCAGATATTTACTGACAGGTTTATCTATTATCTGGGACTGATTCCCTATTACTTTGTCGAGCGACCCTGGACCATCTTCACGGCAATGTTCGTACACGGCGGCTTCGGGCATATCTTCGGGAATATGATAACCCTGTTTTTCTTCGGCTCTTACCTGTCCCGCCTGGTGGGCAATACCTGGTTTACTCTGGTGTATTTCATCGGCGGACTGGCCGGTAACCTGCTGTACCTGCTCCTGGGGCAAGAACTTTCCGTTGCGGTCGGAGCATCGGGGGCGGTATACGCGGTAGCCGGAGCCCTGGTGGTGCTGGTACCCAAACTGAGGATATATCTTTATTTCCTCTTTCCCATGCCGCTGTGGATGGTGGTACTTATATTCTTTGTTGCCTTCTCTTTCATCCCCGACGTAGCCTGGCAGGCTCATATCGGCGGGTTGGTAATCGGGCTGTTAGCCGGCTGGTATTTCAGGAGAAAGAGACTTGTCTTTTACTAGGACCTGCGCCGTCAATATCCGCATCGCTGGCTTGACTTTTAGCAGGGGCGTTTTTATAATACTTAAGTTACCCCTGTTTGATAATTTGCATTGATTGGCGCCCGAGTGGCGCAATGGTAGCGCAGCCGACTTGTAATCGGCAGGTTGAAGGGTTCGAATCCCTCCTCGGGCTTTTGTCCTGGGGTAAAACTGGGAGGGGTGCCGGAGTGGTTAATCGGAGCAGACTGTAAATCTGCCGCCCTAAGGGCTACGCAGGTTCGAATCCTGCCCCCTCCACCATACCTTAATTGAACTGAAACACAGAAGCTACCCCTGACCATATCCCCCGTCCGGGCAAGGTTTTCCTTCGTTCGTTGGTTCAATCTCAATCGTTTTCACTTTCCCCGATTGGATTCGTGCGGTGTTATCGAGATTTCATGCCGCCCGTTTGACAAGTCCTCGAAAACTCTAATATATTGAGGTAAATTTCCACACCATCCCGGAAAACGATGTAGATACGTGTGGATGGAATAACCAGCTCTGGCAATATGCCGGAAAGGATGACGTATGACAACATCTCGGTACGAAAAATACATTGTGAGAAAACCGGAACTGCCGGCGCACGCCGGACCCAATGAGGGAATCAGGTCTGAAGGCTGGGTGAACTCGGGGTCGCTCGTCCTGTGCGATAATAAGCTGTTTAAAGAAGCTGGCTCGATTATCGAGTACGGCATGATTAAAGGAGAACGGCCTCCTGCGACTGACACGTTCAAAGGCCCCGGAAGCCACAAGCATGATTATGATGAATTGTTTGCTTTCATCGGGACCAATCCGGATGACGTTTATGACCTCGGGGCTGTATGTGAAATGTGGCTCGGGGAAGGGGAAGAAAGAGAAAAGGTGGTTATCACCACTACATCGAGTCTGTACATTCCGGCGGGTCTGGCGCACCTCCCGCAGCACTGGAGCAATATCAAGCGGCCGGTGATTTATCTGGTAGTGATATTAAACTCTACGGAATACGTTTTCAATCCTGTCTCACCTGAAAACCAGGCATAAGCCGCATACTATCGGTTCTATATTGACTGAATACGGACACGGCAGGAAAAGCGGCGGATTAATTTTTAGCGCCGGTAGACGCCGTATTCCTTGGCGGCGTCGATCATCGCCCGGATGTTCTC
>JASFHJ010000105.1:0-5665 GCA_050123255.1 Dehalococcoidia bacterium | reverse complement strand
TTCGCGCCTGCCAGCTGGCGACCGATTCGCCTGTCGCCGAGGAAAACATCGACCTCCATCTAAACGTCCTGAGGAATATCCAGCCCTCGCTATCGGGTAAAGACCTCAAGCATTTAGGCATCCCCGAAGGCCCCCGGATTAAAGAAGCCCTGCTGGTGCTCCGCGAAGCCAGGCTGGACGGCAGGATTAACTCCCGCCGGGAGGAGGAGGAGATGGTCAAGGGACTGCTGGTCAAGAGTTCCTGAAATCTCTTTTCGCCGTTAATCTATCTTCTTAAACGCGCCGGCCGGCGCCCCGCATATGGGGCAGTTCTCCGGCGGTTCCCCGGTTACCGTGTTGCCGCAGACCTGGCAAACGTAGTAGGTCACCTCCGGCGGTTGTTTCTCTTCGCGGACAGCCGCCAGTGCTTCTTCGAAATATCCGTAGTGGATTTCTTCCACCTTGTTCGCCCAATCAAAGGTGCGTTCGGCCCTGTCGTTCCTCTCTTCCCGGGCTTTTTCAATAAAAACGGGATACATCTTCTTGTATTCTTCCTGCTCTCCCAGACTGGCCGCAAAAAGATTGTCCTTGGTGGAACCGACGGCATCGACGGCGTTGAGGTGATTCCGGGCATGGACCGTTTCCGCCTCGGCTACGGCGCGGAATAACCTGGCCACCTGCGGATAGCCCTCTTTGTCCGCTTTCTCGGCATAGAACGTATAACGGCGGTTGGCTTTACTCTCCCCGCCGAAGGCTTCCTGAATATTATCCTCGGTTTTGTAAGCCATCATTGACCCCCTGTAATCATCACGTTAGCTGAATCCTCTACAGTATACGATATTCCCGCCGTTTACGACTATCTCCAGATAACATCCGGCGGTTTCCGTACCGGTATACGCTGATATTTATATTTCGGATAACCCGCCCCCATGGCGGCATAACACTTCATCCCTTCCGGCAAACCAACGGCTTTCTCCATGGGAGGAAAGGACTGGGCGGAAAAATAAAGGTACCCGTTCCAGAAGCAACCGAGTCCGGCCGCTTTGGCGGCAAGGTCGAAGTAACTCAAGGCGATAACGCAGTCCGTGGCCGCGATATGATTGTCTTTCCCGGCATACGTTACCACCACGGCGGGTGCGTTACGCAGGAAGATGTTAATACCCAGTTCATGCATCCTCAGTATCGCCTGCATTTGTTGAGCCCAGGGAGAGTCACCCCCGGACATGGAACGAAACCAGTCCACGCCGATGTCCGTTAACCTTTTCAACTCATCGGGGTCATCGATGACCAGCCAACGCACTTCCTGCATGTTATGGCCGGTAGGAGCATAGCGGGCAACATCGATAATACTCTCGATTTCTTCTCTGGGTACCGGTTTTTCCTGAAATTCACGGATAGAGCGCCGGCCTTTAATAAGCTGGGAGACCTGTTCAAAGGAGGCTTCTAAATTTGCATCGATGGACGGGCATTGTTCCAGTGACATCTCTTTATGGATTACACTATCGGTCGTACATACCCCCACGCAGTGTCCGCAGCGCATACAGAAATCATCCGCTCCGGGAAACAGGCGCGGATAACCGTCCTTTCGGGGAATAATAATACAACCGGGACAGGCATCGACGCAGGCACCGCATTTAGTACAGGTCTCCTGATTAAATTCCACCAAAGCCATTACTCTATCTCCTTTCTCAGCACCTCGAAGAACCTTTCCCGGGCATATTTTTCCAGCCACGGAGCGTGTCCGCACTTTTCCAATAATATAAACCTGAAATCCTTTAATATACGACTTAGCGGCTCCCTGACCCCCTCCGCGAGGCGTGGATCATGGTCACCCTGGATAGCCGTTACCGGGCACTGTATTTTCTTCCCCAATTCCAGTAGTTCGCGGCTGGCTAATAAACTTCGGACTTCCAGCCCTATCTTCTCGTTTATTTCGGGTTGATATTCCAGTACTTCATCCTTATGAGGCAGCAGGTCGTACGAATCGGCTTTAATAAACAACTGGCAAAGCCTGGCAAAGGACGCACTCTTATCTCCACCACTATCCCCCTGGATAGATTCTATCAGGGAAAAGACCTCTACTCTTTCCTCTACGGTAAGTCTCAGTAACTCATCACTAACTACATTGGCTGTGTATTTCTCTTCGAAAGAGGTTGCGCCGACCAGTATCAATTTTCTGACAAGCGAGGGGTAATATGCAGTCAAAATATAACTTAATGTCGCCCCCCAGGAATGTCCTATCAGGACGACAGGGATAGCCGCGCGCTTCTTTAAAACATCAACCAATTCTTCGACCTGCCCATCGATCGAGTCTTTAGTCTGCAGGGGTTCCAGGGCACCGTAATCACACGAAAGCTCCCTGGCCACAGGCGCCACCGCGCCTGGTGTGCCCGGACCGCCGTGGACCACCGCGACCCGATACGGTGGTTTCCCCCATTTCCTCACATTATTTATCGAATCAACTCCATTACGCCCAGGTAATACTGGCCGGGTGACGTTTCGGTATCCGCCGGTAACGGTAGTCAGGATTACCCACCATTAAAGCACCGTAAACCTGCTGTTCTTCAGGAAGCCCCAGTTCTTCCTTGAGCGCGGGGAAAGTATTGGCGGCCATCAAGAAAAAGCCCGCCCAGCAACACCCCAGCCCGGCAGCATTGGCCGCCAGGTCGAAAGTGGCCAAGGCAATCGAACTATCAATGCTGGCTATCGGATTATTCGCCCCGGCACAGGTTATCACCACCGCCGGTGCATAGCGCAGGAACATGGGGATACCGGCCTCGCTGCGCCGGACAGCACCAACCAACATATCAGCCATCGCCGAATTTTGTTGCGATGCGGCTCTCATCCAGTCAAGACCAATACCCTCTAAGCGGCGTATCTTTTCCGCATCATCGAGCACCAGCCACCTGATTTCCTGGTCATTATGGCCAGTGGGAGCGTAGCGAGCGATATCGATCAGCCGGGTGATTACATCTCGCGGTACCGGTTCGTTCCGATAGCTCCGTATGGAACGGCGACTCTTGACCAACTGAGCAGCCTGCTCCAATGAAATTTTAAGAGATTCATCAAGCGGGGGGCAGTCATCAGGAGAAATATCAACGTGAGTAATACTATCGGTGGGACAAACGGTAACGCAATGACCACAGCGTATACAGGCCTGGTCAGCGGCACGTATGGACTGTGGATACTTACCCTCACGTGATAGGATTAGTCCGATAGGACAGACGGCAACACAAGTACCGCATTTAGTGCAGGTTTCTTCATCTACTTTAAGAACACTCATAAGTACACTCCGTATTTTTCACCTATTTAATACTCTCGGTCGTGATATTATATACTTTCATCCCCTGGTCTTTACAGCTGACATAGAAATCCGCAGCTGTATCTCCCTTTTCGAATACCACAAACAGCGCCGGACCGGAGCCGGCCAGATGCACACGCGAAGCCCCCAGCTTTTCCAGGTGCTCCACGTAAACCCGGCGGATAACGAAATCGCCATAGGCAATATTTTCAAAGGTATTGAACAGGAACGATGCATCCGGCTTATCTCCCCGTGTTATCGCCGCGACGAGTTTTTCGGTTATTTTACCGTCGGTATAGTGAGAAGCCTCCAGGCTCTGATACATCCGTGCCGTCTTACCGGCGGTCTGCGGAATTTCCGGTATCACCAGCACTAACCAGGTTTCGGTTAACGACGGTAAAGGCGTGATTACTTCACCGCGCCCGGTTGCCAGGGCTGTCCCGTCATTGATAAAGAAGACAACGTCCGAGCCGAGTTCCGCCGCCATTTCCGCCATATCATCCAGGGATAAATCCAGATCCCGGAGTTCGTTCAGTCCCCTGAGTACCGCCGCGGCGTCGCTGCTGTCGCCGCCCAGCCCCGACATTAAAGGGATTTTCTTGGAGATGTTGATGGATACGCCCCGGGAACACCCTGTTTTCTCTCCGAAGAGCTTTACCGCCCGGCTTACCAGGCTTTTCCCTGCGTTCCAACCGGGCATGTCACAATTGATCGTTGTCGTGTCGGCCGCGCCGAAAACCAGGGAATCGCACAGGTCAACCGACTGCATAACGCTGCGTATTTCATGAAAGCCGTCGGGACGTTCGCCGAGAACTTCCAGGGTCAGGTTTATTTTCGCCGGTGCTTGAACGGTTAAGGTATCAGTCATTGTCTTCTCCATAAAAAACCCGCCAGAGTCGCGCCCACTCTTCCAGCGTAAAGGTCTCGGCCCGGCGTTTGGGGTCGATATCCGCCCTGGCCAGCATCGCCAGAACCTCTTCTCTCGGTAATCCCAATCCCTTCATAAACGAATTCACCGCCTGTTTCCGGGTTGCCGTAAAGCCGGCCTTCACCAGCTTGAAAAACCCCTCCTCGTCAACATCTACTGCCGGTCGCGAATATACATCTATCTTCAATATCGCCGAATCAACCTCCGGCGGCGGATAGAAAGCGGCAGCGGGCACGTAATCGATTATACCCGGCTTTCCGTAGAACTGCACGCTGATACTCAACAGGCTGCGCTGTCCGGGGGCAGCTACAATAGCTTCGGCGACCTCTTTCTGTACCATGAGAATCATCGTTTCCGGTTTTACCGGGGATTCCAGGAAATGACGCAGCACGGGCGAGGTTATATAGTACGGCAGGTTCGCCACGACTTTATAGGGCTGTAACCTCGCCGGAAAATCCGTCCGGCTTTCCAGCATCTTTCGCGGGTCGGTGCCGAGGACATCCTGGTTAATGATGACCACGTTTTCACATGAAGCCAGGCTGGTTTTCAGCGTGTCCGCCAATTTTTCATCGAGCTCGATGGTTATGACCCACCCGGCCCGGGCCGCCAGTTCCCTGGTGAGTACCCCGAGTCCGGGACCTACTTCGATTACCGTATCGTCGCTGGTGAGATTGGCGGCGTCAAGGATGGATTGCAGGGTATTTTCATCGACCAGGAAATGCTGACCCAGCTTTTTCCTCGCCCGCAGACCGGACCGGCGCAGGAGCTTCCGGGTCTGAGCCAGCAACGAATCAGGACTGCCATTGGAACGGCTTTTGTCCATAATACCAAAGAGGTCGTGCACCTGCCCTCGACTCCACCTAACGGCTTGCCCGAACCAGCCAGCTCCAACCAGGCGTACCTGCGGCACCCAGAAGAGACTATTTACCGCTGCTTCCTCTCGGACCTGACGGGGTTCATAGTTTTCTGCCGCGCAGGACCCGGCCTTCAGCACCGCTTAACCCGGGTAGTCCCACCAGACAACAGCCTCAAGCAGGAATTCGACCCTGCTGTAGCGGATTTCAGGTTCAGGGCACCGCTAGCTCCCCATCTAGCACGACCTCATTAAAAATCGTAATGGGTGGGGGCAGGTTTGTCAAGGAGGAGAAAGATAATATCAGACAATACATTGGCATGACATATCCTATCCCGCGCCGCCCGCCCTCTAAAGAAAAGAGGGGCTGGCGCCCCTCTTAAACACCCCAAGGGAAATAGGATAATATAGAACGAAATATTTTAGGATAATAAGTTATAGTCACTCTTCCAAGATTAAACTCAGGGGAGTAATATCTTTAATGATATTTTGGAATTCGTTAATAAGACGGAATACCTGCCTCCGATTTTTTCGGAGCATGAATTTTAGTTCCTTTTCACGTTCAATAGATAGCTCTTTAGTAGGTTGTGTTTCAAAGTAGATT
>JASFHJ010000104.1:0-5706 GCA_050123255.1 Dehalococcoidia bacterium | reverse complement strand
CTATATCTATATTTATTACCTCTATCCCCTCTCCATTTTCTGCGCCAAGAACCGCGTGTACCTCGGGACTGTTCTGGGCAATTTCCTCAGCCTGTGCGTAAACGGACTCCGTGGTAAGTGACGGTATCGTCAAGCTCAGACCGACTACCAGTGCCACCGCTATAATGCCGATACTCGCCATCTTCCAGACGGGCTGCTTTGCCAGTAAACCTTTCATGATGATATCCATTCCTCCTTTAGTTATGGTTTTGAAAAACAACAGGGAAAAACCACGTTGCTTCTGCGGGCAGCCAGCCGCGAGCAGGGCCATCTTGAGCCGGCGTCGATGGCTTTGCATCTCCACAGCGGGAAGGTCAGTGTTTTTTAATTTCCTTATAAATTCTTTTTCCTTCATGGCTACCCTCCGTTAACCATAACCATAAATTCATTAAAAGGTTGCATTTCGTTCCATTGATTTTCTTAACTTTTCCAGACCGCGGTGCAGCAGGGATTTTACCGTCCCTTCCCGCTTTCCGAGTATCTCCGCAATCTCACGGATCCGCTTGTTTTCAAAGTATCTCATTACGATGACTTCCTGATATCTGATGGCTAATCTGGCGATGCTTTCGTGGAGGGCAAGAAAATCCTCGTGCTTTTTTAACTCCGCTTCCGCCGTTAAAACTTCATCTTCCGGGGACGGTTCGGAATAATCTACGGAGTTCGTGACCGTATCGAGTTCAAGTCGCCGGTGGCCGTTACGGCGAAAATGATTGGCAATCTCATTGTTAGCGATACGATACAGCCATGCCGAAAAGGGAACACCCCTCCAGCGAAACTTATGCAGGCTTTTCAGGGCCTTGAAAAATACTTCCGAAGTTATGTCCTGGGCCGGGTCGATTCCGGCGACTCTCTTCAGGATGTAGCTGAAGATGCGGGAATAATATTCGTCATAAAGCTGACCGAAGGCGTTGATATCAGTCCTGGCGGTTTCAACCAGCTGTCTTTCCTGTTCCGAATCCATGCTACCACTTATATAACGGATTTTCACCGGTAAGGTTGCGATAATCACGGGATAATTGAGATGTTTGTCATATTATATTACCGGTAATTACATTATTCTTTTTAATGGAAATATGTTATAGTAAATCCACTTTTTGGAGGAAAGTGATATGGCTGAGATAAAAGTCGAGTGCATCGGGGAAACCTGCCCGGTACCGCTGGTAGAGACCCGCAAAGCGCTCCGCCAGGCTCAGGAAGGCGATATTGTAGAGGTTGTCGGGACGCATCCTTCCTCCAAGAAGGAGATACCGATGGCGGTGAAGGCGATGGGGCTGGAATTACTGGAAGTGGCGGAGGAGAAAGACGGCACCTGGAAAATCAGAATACGCCGGTAATCGGAGGGAACGGTGATGGGAAACAAGGCTGCAATTATAGTTCACAGCGGTGATATGGATAAATTATACAGCGCCCTTATCTTGGGTAACGGCGCCCTGGCAATGGGTATGGACGTCTACCTGTTCTTTACTTTCTGGGGACTGCAGCGTCTTAAGAAGGGCGGTCTGGATAAGGGACCGCTGTCCAAGATGAACATGTTCGGTCTGGGCAAGTGGATGATAAAACGCAAGATGAAGCAGTCAAACGTAGCCTCGCTGGAAAGGATGTTCAAGGATTTTAAGGAACTCGGCGGTCATGTGCTCGCCTGTGATATGACGATGGATATCATGGGCGTCAAGCCGGAAGACCTGCGCGAAGACCTTATTTCCGAATACTGCGGCGTCGGAACCTACATGGACGTGGCTAAAGACGCCTCGGTAACTCTGTTTATTTAGCGGGAGGAAGAGATGCAGGAGAAACGGACATATCTGGATAATACCGCGGCTACCCGGCTCGACGAGCGCGTGCTGGAAGCGATGACGCCTTATTTCTTCGAAAAATACGCCGTGGCCACTTCCGAGTTCGCTTACACGCAGGGCATCGAAGCGCGGGAATCCCTGGACGAAGCCCGAGCGGCTCTGGCAAAATCGCTCGGTGCGGACCCGGAAGAATTCGTTTTCACCTCGGGAAGCACCGAATCTTCCAACATGGCGCTCAAAGGCGTCGCCCTGGCGCTGGGCAAGAAGAAGGGCAGGCATATCATCGTATCCCGGATTGAAGACTTCCCCGTCCTGCAGAGCGCTGAAGCCCTGGAAAGAGAAGGTTTCGATATCACATATCTTGAGGTCGATGCAGAGGGCATCGTCGACCTCGAAAAGCTTAGAGACGCCATTACCAGAGAGACTATCCTGGTCTCCATCCAGCACGCCAACCAGGAAATAGGCACCGTCCAGGATATCGCCGGAATCGGCGCTGTCTGCCGGGAAAAAGGCGTTCTGTTCCACACCGATGCCACCCATACTTTCCGCCGCGTTCCGCTGAACGTTAAAAGAATCCCGGTTGACCTGGTCACCGTGTCGGCGCATACCATCCACGGTCCCAAGGGAATCGGCGGGCTTTACGTACGTAAGGGAACCCCTGTTTCCAAGTGGATGGACGGAGGCTTCCAGGAGTTCGATCTGCGGGCCGGACTGGAAAACATCCCGGGGGCGATAGGGTTCGCCAGGGCGGTAGAACTGGTCACTGCGGAAGAAAACAAGCAGCTCAAGGCAATGCGCGACCATGCCATCAAGCGTATTCTGAAAGAAGTGCCGGATACCGTACTTAACGGTCACCGCACCAGACGGCTGCCGCATAACGTGAACATATCTTTCCATTTCGTCGAAGGCGAATCGATAACGCTGCACCTGGATATGCACGGTTTTGCCGTAAGCACCGGCTCGGCCTGCTTTAGCAAATCGCTACAGGGCAGCCACGTTATCTACGGCATCGGCGGCGACCACGAAAGAGCCCACGGTTCCATACGCATCTCGCTGGGACGCTTCAACACCATGAAAGAAGTCGATGCCGCGGTGGATACACTGGCGGAAGTAGTGCGGGAATTAAGAAAAATCAGCCCGCTGGGCAAAGATAAATACAGTGAGGAGATTTAACGATGAAATTTCCATATAGTGAAACTGTTCTGGAGCATTTCCGGCATCCCCGCAACGTTGGGAAAATAGAGAACCCGGACGGAAAATCGATGGAAGGCAGCCCCGCCTGCGGCGATATGGTTGCCGTATACATAAAGGTGGACGAGAAAACAAAAAAGATCAACGACATAAAATTCGAATCCTACGGCTGCGCCTCGAATATCGCCACCGGTTCTATTATTACCGAACTTGCCAAAGGCAAAACCCTTGACGAAGCCAGGAAAATAACCTGGAAAGAAGCCTCGGAGGCTCTGGGCGGACTGCCCAAGGTGAAAGCGCACTGCTCGGTGCTGGCGATAGAAGGCCTGCGGGCAGCCATTACCAATTATGAAGAAAAGCACGGCTTGATCAAGAAAAGGGAACCCACCACGGTTGAAACAATCAGGAAAAGGCTGAAGAAAGTTATCAACCCTCTGGCCGGTCTCGACCTGGTACGCACCAACCTGGTAAAGGATATCCAGAAGAAGAACGGCACCATCAGGGTGGCGATTGACCTGCCCAGGAACCACCAGTTCGCCGGGGCTATCAAAGAGGAGATCGACGAAAAGATCGAGCCCCTGTGGGATGTTGAAGAGGTAATCGTCGATTTCACGGATTAACCCGGTAATATTCTGTATATACTCAGAGGGTGGTGCCGCCCGGTGCCACCCTTTCTCGTTAAGCACGGTCTGTAAACCGGGCTATTATTAAGACTATTGAAATATTCATTCGTCCTGAGCTATCATACAGATGATTACGCCTTATAATATCAATCGTGTTGAAATATACTACCGGCATCTTTTACTTTCTGGTTTCATTTATATGCCGGTTTTGAAACATGATCTACAAGGAGGAAATGCATGGTTTATGGTTTTATGGGAAAGATACTGTGGGTGGATCTTTCCTGCGGAGAAACGAAGGAAGAAGAGCTGGATGAAAAAACCGCCCGTGACTTCCTCGGGGGGTACGGGCTGGGGGCTAAAATCATCTTCGATAACCAGAAACCCGGGGTAGACCCCCTGGGACCGGAAGCAATCCTGGGCATTACCACCGGGGTAATAACCGGCACGGATGCGCTGGGCGGCTCCCGTTACGTGATGGTGGGAAAATCGCCCCTGACCGGCGGCTGGGGGGACGCCAATTCCGGCGGTAACGTCGGCCCCTATCTCAGGTTTTCCGGCTACGATGCCGTCTTTTTTACCGGTATCGCCGAAAAGCCGGTTTACCTGCACATCAACAACGGTAAAGCGGAAATAAAAGACGCCGCCGATATCTGGGGCAAGGATACCTACGATACCCAGGATATTCTCCGGGAGAAGCACGGCAAAGACCTGGAGGTAGCCTGTATCGGGCCGTCCGGAGAGAAGGTAGCCCTCATCGCTGCGGTGATGAATAACAAGGGAAGAGCCGCGGGGCGTTCCGGACTCGGTGCCGTGATGGGCTCCAAGAAGCTGAAAGCGATAGCCGCACAGGGTAATCTGAAAGTGCCCGTCGCCGAACCGGAACGACTCAGCGAGTTGCGTAAAAAACACACCACCGAACTGGGCGGTCACGTAACGATGCTCCGCGATTTCGGCACGCCGGCTATCTATAACATGTGCTGTAAAAGTGACGATGCCCCGGCCAAGAACTGGTCCGGCGTGGCGGAAATCGATGTCCCGAATTACGAAGAATGCGGCGCCGAAAAAGTGGTCGCCAAGCAGGAACGCCGCTTCGGATGCTGGCGCTGTCCTATCGCCTGCGGCGGTTTTATGAAAGCCGGCACGGGAGAATACAAATACGAAGAAGGCGCTCACAAACCCGAGTACGAAACTCTGGCGGTGTTCGGCAGCAACTGCGGCAATGACAACCTGGATTCCATTATCGTTGCCGGGGATATCTGTAATCGATACGGACTGGATACCATATCGACGGGAAGCACCATCGCTTTTATAATCGAATGTTATGAGCAAGGTATCGTCACCGGGGAAGATACCGACGGACTGGAGATGACGTGGGGAAATCATAAGTCTATCGTCGCCATGACGGAGAAGCTGGCCAGGCGGGAAGGTTTCGGGGATATCATTGCCGACGGCGTAAAGAAAGCAGCCGAGAGAATCGGCAAAGGCGCGGAAAAATACGCCATGCACGTCGGCGGGCAGGAATTCGGCGCCCACGACCCGCGGGGCGCCTGGGGAATGGCTACCGGATACGGTACGGACCCCACACCCGGCCGCCATACCCAGGGCGGCAGCATGGTACCCCCCGGCGTCGATATTCCCCAGATTGAGAGAAGCGCCCGGACCGGTAGGGGTCTCCACCATAAAATCAGTACTAATTTCGGCCACGCCACCAGTTCGCTGGGTATGTGCAATTTCGTCATCGGCGGATTCCCGCATGTCGATACTTTGATGGATTCTTTGAAGGCGATTACCGGCTGGAATGATATCACCCCGGAAGAACTCATCAAGACCGGCGAGAGGATTACCAACGTGCGGCAGGCTTTCAACATCCGTGAAGGCTTGAAAGTACCGTTTAAATATCCCGACCGGATGCTGGGTATTCCGCCGAAAGAGGTAGGGCCCCGCGCCGGTACCGCGATGACCCAGGCGGAAATCTTCAACGAATATTTAAATGAGATGGACTGGGATGTCAATACGGGCAAACCGAGCAAGGAGAAATTACTCGGTTTGCCCGTATTGAC